>NZ_RZRR01000208.1:0-7181 GCF_003998555.1 Mesorhizobium sp. M7A.F.Ca.CA.002.09.1.1
CCCTCGACGAACAGGATCTGGTCGGCATGCATCCGCGAACTCAGCCGGTGCGAGATGATGAGCGTCACGCGATCCCTGGCGAAGCGTTTCATCGCTGCCCGGATACGCTGTTCGGTGCCGGCGTCGATGGCCGCGGTGGAATCATCGAAGACCAGCACGGACGGCCGCAGCATCAGGCTGCGGGCGATGGTCAGGCGCTGCCGCTGGCCACCGGAAAGCGACGCGCCGCGCTCGCCGACGACTGTGGTGTAACCGGCTGGGAGGCCCATGATGTAATTGTGCAATTGGGCGTACTCGGCTGCCTGCCCGATGCGGGTCTCGCGCGCCCAGGGATTGCCGTAGGCGATGTTGTTCTCGATCGAGGTGGTGAACAGGAACGCGTCCTGCTGCACGACGCCGACGGCCTTGCGCAACGATTGCAGCGTCACCTTGCGGATGTCCTGGCCGTCGATGGTTATCGCGCCTGAGGTGACGTCGTAGAAGCGCGGGATCAGGTGCGCGATGGTCGACTTGCCGCTGCCTGGCGGGCCGACGATGCCGATGGTCTCGCCGGACCTCGCCTCGAAGGAGATGCCCGACAGAGTCGGCCGGTCGCCCGCGCCCTCGTAGCGGAAGCCGACATTGTGGAAGCGCAGCACGCCATCGGTGACGACGAGATCCTTGGCGCCGGGCGCGTCCTCGATGTCGAGCTCGGCGTCGAGCAGTTCGAATAGCCGGCTGCCGCAGGTCGAGGCGCGCGCGAAGGAGTTGACCATAAGGCCGAGCTGGCGCACCGGCATCTGCAGGATGGTCATGAAGGTGAGGAACTGGGCCAGCGTGCCGACGCTGATCTGGCCTGCAATCACTTTCTGGCCGCCGAACCAGAGCACCAGCCCCATGGCGGCCAGGAACGAGAAGTTCATGGCGCTGGTGTTGGAGACGCGGATGTCGACGCGCTGATTGGCAAGCTCCAGCGCCGACAGCTTGGCGCGGTCGAATTTTTCCAGCTCATGCCGCTGTGCCGCAAAGGCCCGCACGACGCGGATGCCGCCGAGGTTCTCATCCATCACCCGGCTCAGCACAGACAGCCGCTCCTGCAAAGTCAACCAGGTGCTGCGCAACGCCAGCTGGGTGACCGAGGACCGCCAGGCGACGAGGGGCACGAAACTCAGGCTGAGCAGCCCGAGCATGAGATCGGTGCTGATCAGGAGATAGGCGCCGACGCCGATCAGCACGCCGAGCAGCACCACACGCAAAATGCCGGTGGAGAAGAACATGCGCACGCCGTCGAGATCGAGCAGGCCGAGCGTGATCAAATCGCCGGTGTGGACCCTGTCGTGGTAGGCGAAGCTCAGGCGCTGGATCTTCTCGTAGAAGGCCAGCCGCAGTTCATAGCCGGTGCGATGACCGACGGCCTCGCCATAGTAGTTCTGCGCCATGGTGAAGAGGCCGCGCAGGATCGAGACGACGAGCAGCGTCAGCGCCGTGTTCCACAGCGCCTGTTCCGCCGCAGCGCCGGCACCCGCGGCCATCACACCTTGCGCCTGGTCGATGGCGCGTCCCAGCAGGCGTGGAATGAAAAGCTGCAGCGTCGCGGCGATGAAGGTCGAGACGATGGTGATGGCGACCTGCCAGGGATGGCGCAGCGTCATGCGCACGATGCGGAGCAAGGTGCTGAGGCCCTTGCCCCAGGAGGCTTCCGCCACATGGGCAAACGATTTGCCGCGCTCCGGTGCGCTGCTGGTTGCTTGCGTGTTCAAGGAAAATATCCAAACCAATCCGGACGTTAGCCCGGACTAATAAAGCAGACTCAATGTGAGCGGTTGACTTGGCGCTATGTTACGCGGGTCTGGCTTGGCCCTTCAAGAGCCAATGCCGGCATCGCACTGTGCCTGAAGGAAAGCGAACATGCGGCTGTGACCCGGCTGGCACCAGCGGCGTAATCCTGCCGATCTTGCCGAAGGGCGTTGGCCGGACGAGGTCAGCACCTAGTGTACGCAAGCGACGGCCGGACGGAATGCGACCTCCCATCCGGCCGGATTCCGGTTTGCTAGGCAGGTATCAGGACGGCGATCCGATGCACGCCGACCTCCTTGCTTGTATTTGTCGCCTCGTCGGTCTTGCCTTTGGCGCAGGTGTACATGTCACCCGTCTTGAGCTTGAATTCCTTGTCGGCCTTCTTGATCGTGAACGCACCTGAAGCAATGGTGCAGACCATATCGTTGTCCATCACCGTCTGAGGCGCGTGTGCGCCGGGCTGAAATACCACGTCGACAATTGCGATGCTCTTGTAGGCGGGAATGTCGGAGTTGCCGGTGCTGACCTCAACCACCCTGACACCGGGCGCAATCTCCTTGCCTTCCTTCGGGCCGTATTTCTTCGCTGATGCCGCCAGGGTGAACAGAGGCGTTATCGCGGCAGCCGTCACACCGAGAGCAATTGCAGACCTGCGATTCATGGTTTTCATCGCATCCTCCCACATGTTCGCCATGAACGAATGTGCATGGCTGAAATATATTAGCATAAACGAATGTAATTGTATGCGAGGAAGCTCCCAACCCCGGCATAGCCGCGTGAACTTGGCGGCAGCCGTCAGAGAGGTTCGTACATCGACCATCTGCTTGCCGCAAAAACCCCGCCGCGGCGGACCTTCGGACTGCTGTTGAGCCGCTCAAAAACCCTGGCGGTGCCGCCAGCAGGCGATCCGGTGGCCGGCCGCGACCTCTCGGGCCGGCGGCTCCGCCTTTCGGCAGTCGGGCAGGACCAGCGGGCAGCGGTCGGCGAAGGAGCACCCCGTATTCGGGACGCCGGCTGCCTCGATCTCGATTGGAGCGGATAGTCTCGGCGCAGCTTCGTCGGAGGACGCAGCCAAAAGCAGGGCCGTATAGGGGTGGTTGGGGCCGCGAAAAATCTGGTCGGAGGAGCCGGTTTCGACCAGGCGTCCGCGATAGAGCACGCCGATCCTGTCGGCCATGTAGCGCACCACCCTGAGGTCGTGGCTGATGAACAGATAGGTCATGTCCTTGTCGCGCTGCAGGTCGTTGAGCAGGTTGAGAACGGTCGCCTGGACGGAGACGTCGAGCGCGGAGGTCGGTTCATCGAGCACGACGACCTTCGGCACGCCGGCGAAGGCGCGCGCGATTGCCGCCCGCTGCCGCTGGCCGCCGGACAGCGAACGCGACTTCTGCTCGGCCGTGGCGCCGGCGAGGCGAACCGATTGCAGCAGGTCGCCGACGCGGGCTCTCACTTCGCTGCGGCGCAGGCCGGCGAGCCTGCGCAGCGGGCGGCCGAGGATCGTGCCGATCCGCTGGCGCGGATTGAGCGTGCGATCCGGCGACTGGAAGACCATCTGCACGTCGCGGCGTTCGGCAAGGTTTCTCTTCTCGACGCGCGGCGCGACCGTCCTGCCGAACAGTTCGACCGATCCGGCGCTTGGCGTCTGCAGACCGGTGACGATCCGTGCCAGGGTCGACTTGCCAGAACCGGACTCGCCGATCAGCCCGAAGGTCTCGCCCTGGCCGATGTCGAGATCGACGTGGTGCAGCACTGGCTGGCTGCCGAAGGCATGACTGATGCCTTTGCAGGCGATCGCGATGCGGCGTTCTTTTGGCAGGCCGGCGTCTTCGCCTTGGGCCATTGGGTGCGCTGGCACGCCGTCCGTCTCCGCCAGTCTTCCGTCCCGCTTGGTGTAGTTGAGCGCCGGGATCGAGGCGATGAGCGCCTTGGTGTAGGCGTGAGAGGGGTTGTCGAAGACATCGCTCGCGACGCCGCTTTCGACCACGGTTCCCGCCTGCATCACCGCCACCCGGTCGCAGGAGCGGCGGATCATATTGATGTCGTGGCTGATCAGCAGGATGCTGGTTTTGTGATCCTTGCGTAAGTCGGAGAGGATGGCGATGATCTCGGACTGGACGCTGGCGTCGAGCGCCGTCGTCGGCTCATCCAGCACCAGCAGCGATGGGTCGAGCGCAATGGCAATGGCGATGTTGGCGCGCTGCTGCATGCCGCCGGAGAGTTCGTGCGGATAGAGATCCAGCACCCGCTCCGGATGGCTGACCCGGACGCGGCCCAGCAGTTCGGCGGCGCGCCCGCGCGCCTCTTCGAGGCGAACCGGGCGATGCCGCATGACCGTCTCGGTGATCTGGCGGCCGATCGTCATGCTTGGATTGAGGGCAGCACCGGGATGCTGGTAGACCGCGGCGATATGATTTCCCCTGAGCCGGCGCAGTTGCTCGGCGGAAAGGTCGCGGATTTCGCGGCCCTGGAATTCCAGCGCCGACGCAGCGATGCGGGCGTTTTTCGGCAGATAGCGCAATATGGCGAGCGCCACCGAGCTTTTGCCCGATCCCGACTCGCCAACCAGGCCGAGCGCTTCGCCTTCGCCGATGTGCAGTGACACGCCGCTGACGGCGGGATGCGATCCCTTGCGCCCGTCATAGGCCACGGACAGCTGGTCTACGTTCAGAACCGAGGAGGACATGGGGACTTGAAACCACTTTCTTCCAGCGCCGCCATCGAGGGCAATCGCTTCCGCTTTCGCAATTCATTATCTCTATAAATTTACTCGAATTAAGCCGGAGCGCAATCTACCTTTCTCGCATCAGCAGAGATTGTCGCCGTCTGCCGAGGCAGCGCGACGGTCTCCGGAGCAGATCTGGAAGGAGGCCCGGCATGGCTCGAGACCACATGATCCTCAGCGCATTCTTCTTCAACCCGCAGGGCGATCATCGGATGTCGTGGCGCCACCCGAGGGCGCCGGGGCGGGAGGTACTGGATTTCGAATTCTACCGCGATCTCGTGCAGGCGGCCGAACGCGCCAGGATCGACACCATCTTCGTCGCCGACCACGTGTCGATCTGGGATTCAGTCAAGAGCGGCGTCGCCCATTACGCCAATGCCCGCCTCGAACCGCTGACGCTGCTATCGGCGCTGGCTAGCGTGACCAAGCATATCGGCCTGATCACCACGGCGTCGAGTTCCTACAGCGAGCCGTACAATGTGGCGCGCATGTTCGCCTCGCTCGACCATATCAGCAAGGGCAGGGCGTCGTGGAACGTCGTCACCTCGGCCATGGATGAGGAGGCGCGCAATTTCGGCCGCGACGGCAATATCGAACATGCTTTCCGCTATGAGCGCGCGGCCGAATTCCTCGATATCGTCAAGGCGCTGTGGGACAGCTGGGAAGACGAGGCGCTGCTGATCGACAAGGCGTCAGGCCATTTCGCCGACCCCGACAAGGTCCATCCTATCGATCACAAGGGCAAGCACTTCAAGGTGCGTGGGCCGCTCAACGTCTCGCGGCCGCCGCAAGGCCATCCGCTAATCGTCCAGGCCGGCTCGTCCGAAGATGGCAAGAACTTCGCCACCGCCCAGGCCGATGCGCACTTCGCCATCTACAGCACCAAGGAGGATGGCATCAAATACCGTCAGGACATCAACGAGCGGCTGGCCCGCCACGGCAGGCGGCCGGAGAGCTTCAAGATCCTGCCCGGCATCCTGCCGATCGTCGCCGCCTCCGAAGCGGAAGGCCGGGAAAAGCAAGAATACCTGCAGACCTTGCTGCCGGATCAGGTCGGCATCGACCTTCTGTCGAGCTGGAGCGGGTTGGACCTGTCGCTGTTCCCGCCGGACGGGCCGCTGCCGCCGCTGCCGGACGAAAGCACGTTCAATGGCGGGCGCACATCGCTCAACCGGGTCAAGCAGTGGGCGAAGCAGAATCTCAGCCTGCGCGAGATCGCGCGCAAGCTCGCCAACAGCGGTTCGGTGCCGACGGTTGCCGGCACGCCGGTACAGATCGCGGACCAGTTGCAGGACTGGTTCGTTTCGGGTGCCGCTGACGGCTTCAACCTGATGTTCCCGCTGCTGCCAGAAGACTGGGTGAATTTTGCCGAACAGGTGGTGCCGGAGCTGCAGCGGCGCGGCGTCTTCCCGACCGAATACGGGCCGGGAACGCTGCGCGACCGTTTCGGCCTGGCGCGGCCCGCCAACCGCTTCGCCGAGCAGCGCGACAATGCGCGTGCCGTGTCCTGACCGGAAGAACGATCATGACCGTCGCACCAAGATTGCAGCCACGCGAAGCGACCGCGCCGCAGCTCGTCAATGTCCTGCACAGCCCCAAGCGTGTGCGCGTCAAATTCGGCGGCCGCACCATCGCCGACAGCCGCAACGTGCTGGTGCTGCGCTCCAACCATTTCCTGCCGATCTATTTCTTCCCGCCGTCAGCGGTCGACCCATCGGTGCTGAAACCTTCGCTGCATCGCGAGCCGCATCCGGTCGGTGGCGAGACCGCCTATTGGGATATCGACAGCGGCGACAGGCGCAGCGCCAACGCGGCGTGGTCGTTCGTGTCACCGCCGGATGAAAACCTGGCGCCGCTGGCCGGCCGCATTGCATTCACCTGGAAGGCCGTCGACCAGTGGTTCGAGGAGGAAGAGGAAGTCTTCGTCCACGCCCGCGATCCCTATGCACGCATCGATGTTCTGCAAAGCTCGAGCCATTTGCAGATCTGGTTCGACGGCGAGCCGATCGCCGACAGCCACCGCCCGGTGCTGCTGTTCGAGACGCATCTGCCGACGCGTTTTTATCTGCCCGCGGAAGACATCCGGCTGGAGCGGCTGACGGCGTCCGTCACCACGACGCGATGTCCCTACAAGGGCATCGCCTCTTACTGGTCCGGCCTGCTGAGCGACGGTTCGGTGCGCCCTGATATCGCCTGGAGCTACCGGGATCCCATTGAGGAAATGCCGAAGATCAAGGGCCTCATCGCCTTCTATCCGCAGGCCGTCGACCGCATCCATCTCGACGGCGAGCCCGTCGCATAGATTTTCAATCTTCATTTCAAAGCAGGGTTTCAAAATGACCAGACGCAGAGATATCGACGCAGTTCGCAATCTGTCGGGGGACATCTGGAATGTCGCCGTCGACGAACATCAGGGCGGCTTTCTCAAGCGCCGCGATCTCCTCAGATATGCCGCACTGCTCGGCCTGACCGGCTTTGCCGCCTCGCAGGGGTTGGGAGGCGCGCGCGCCGCGGCTGCCGGCGGCGGCACGGTTCGCGTCGGGCTCGGCCAGCCGACCAAGGCGATCGATCCGGTTTCGGTCACCGATCCGGCCAGCATCGGGGTGATCAGCCAGGTCGGCGAGTATCTGATCCTCGACGATCCGAAGGATGGTCTGCAGCCGAAGCTGGCTCTGTCCTGGGA
>NZ_RZRR01000209.1:0-7168 GCF_003998555.1 Mesorhizobium sp. M7A.F.Ca.CA.002.09.1.1
GCGAATTGCAGCGCGAACAGCGATACGCTGCCCGAACCGAGGACCAGCACTGCGTCGCCCGGCTTCACCTTGCCGCACACAATCAGGCCGCGCCAGGCAGTAACGCCCGTGCAGGTGAGCGACGCCGCCTCGACATGCGTATAGCCTGCCGGTGCCCTGGTGAAAGCATGCGCCGGCATGCAGACATACTCGCTGGCGAAGCCGTCGAAACTGTCTCCCGGAATATCGCGCCGGGTGCAGGGCGTCATGTCACCGCGCAGCCACCAGGGATAGAAGACGCTGACGACGCTGTCTCCGGGCCTGAGTGCATCGACACCGTCGCCGAGGGCAATCACTTCGCCGGCGCCGTCGGAGAGCGGAACGCGGCCGTCGGCGAGAGGCATCTTGCCTTGCACGGCAAAGTCGTCGCGCATGTTCAACGCGCAGGCCCGGATCCTGACCAGCACCTCGCCCGGCCCTGGTTGGGGCGGATCTTCCTCGACCAGGTCGAGATTGCCCAAGCCGCCCGGCGCTCTCAGCCTGACCAGTCTCATTGTCTTCTCCGATGTGTGGGGTGTCTAGAATTGGAAGGGCCTAGCGGGCCTGCCGGCCGGAGATCACCCGCAGCCAGGGCGCCAGATGAAAGGCGCTCATCAGCAGATACATCGCAGCCATGCCCGTGAGGGGCGAGGCGTCGGTGCCCATGCACTGCATGGCCGCATCGCCGCTGAAGATGCAGGTGAGCAGCGCCATCACGGCGAAGGTCGGTGCCGCGGCAAGGCAAAGCCAGTCGGCCAGCCCGAGGGTGGCGGCTTCTGGGATCGTGCTGCCGGCACCTGTGTGGATATCGCTCATCGCCTTGATCCTTGATGATCATGCCAGCCACGACAGGTTCCTCTCTCCACGGAGTGGGGAGAGGAACCCAGACTGGACAACCGTTACTGCTCGCCCTTGTCGCGGAATGCGGCCTCGCCGGCAGCAGACACTTCTTCCCATTTCTTGTCGGCCCCGGCGTCGTAATTGTCGTGCCAGTTCCACCAGGAGTAGAGTGGAGTCTGCGGATAGCCTTCGGGCGAATCCTCCCAGATTTCCTGGCGGCCGAGCGGCGTCGCGTCGAGATAGCTCCAGACGGTGCCCATCGCTTCGTCGCCGCGGCTGTTAATCAAGTAGGTGCGGAAGATGCGATCGCCGTCACGGATGAAGACGTTGTGGCCGTGCCATTCGTCGACACCGAAGTCCTTGTCGAAACTGTCAGTGATTGTGTACCAGGGCATCTGCCAGCCCATCCGCTGCTTCAGCCGCGCAATGTCGGCCTGCGGGGCACGCGAAGCGTAGGCAAGCGTGGTGTTGCGGGCGTTGAGATGGGCGAGGTGGCCGACCTGGTCGGCGCCCAGCGAACAGCCGCGGCAGGCGTGATCGGGCCAGCCATGCACGCCGGGCTCGAAGAAGGCGCGATAGACGATCAGCTGGCGGCGGCCTTCGAACAGATCGAGCAGGCTCGCTCTGCCGTTCGGTCCCTCGAACACATAGGCCTTGTCGACTTCCATCCACGGCATGCGCCGGCGCTCGGCGGCCAATGCGTCCTTGGCGCGCAGTGTTGCCTTTTCCTTCACCAGCATCTGTTCGCGGGCGGCTTCCCAGTCCTGCCTCGAAACGATCGGCGGGGTCTTCATTGCGATGTGCTTGGTCATTGGTCGTCTCCTTTGCCAGTCTGTTGTCGCTTGCTGTCAGCCAGAATAGGGCGGTGAAGCGGGAGGGTGGGAGTTACAAGTGTGACGGGATTTGCAGGAGCCGGCCCGTCGCAGCAGGGGTGGCGCATCCTCACGGTGCCTTCGGCCGGGTGGAGAGGAGTGTCGGTTGGCATTGTCGGTTCTCCCTTGGCGTGCCGCGCGTTGCCGATAGTTGCCGATGCGGCTTGCCGGTTGACGGTACGGATTTAAGTTAGGGCGGCGACGCACAAGGGTGGGAGTTACAAGTGTGACGGGATTTGAATGGATTCGCTGATCACCGCGGCTGCGCTGGCACTGGCCGGAGGCGACCCGCTCGGCGCGCTGGATCGCGTCGCCTTGCGCGAAGACCCGCCGGCGCTGGCGCTGCGCGGCATTGCCATGGCGCAGCTCGGTGATCTCGATCGCGCCAAGGCGCTGCTGCGGCGTGCCGCGCGCGGCTTCGGCCCGAAAGAGGCGGTAGCGCGTGCCAGATGCGTCGTTGCCGAGGCCGAGATCGCGCTGGTCTCGCGGGATCTCGGCTGGCCGGCCAAGGCTTTGGATGCGGCGCGGGCGACGCTGGAAAAGCATGGCGACCGGCTGAACGCAGCGCATGCCGGCCACCTCAAGGTGCGGCGCCTGCTATTGATCGGCCGTCTCGACGAGGCCGAAGACGTGCTGGCGGGGCTCGACCCGGCACCGCTTCCGCCGGCCTCGCGCGCCGCCCACGAACTTGCCGTCGCCGGCATCGCGATGCGGCGCCTCAAGACGAAGCCGGCGCGCAGGGCGTTGGAGTGGGCACGCCACGCCGCCCGCCAGGCCGGCATTGCGGGGCTCATCGCTGAAGTCGACCGCGCATTCCTGGCGCTGGACACGCCGGCGGCGCGGCTGATCGCGGCTGGCGAGCAGCGCCCGTTGCTGCTTGAGGACGTCGAGGCGTTGCAGGCGTCGCCGGCGCTGCTGGTCGATAATTTCCGATATGTCGTGCGCCAACAGGAGAAAACGGTCTCGCTGGCCACGCGCCCGGTTCTGTTCGCGCTGGCCCGTACGCTCGCCGAAGCGTGGCCAGGCGATGTGTCCAGGGCGACGCTGATCGCGCAAGCCTTCGGCGGCAGGCACGCCGATGAATCGCATCGGGCGCGGCTGCGGGTCGAGATCGGCCGGCTGCGCACCGAATTGCGGGGCTTGGCCGACATCGGCGCCACCAGCCAGGGCTTCGCGCTGGCGCCGCGCCAGGCACGCGAGGTGCTGGTGCTGGCGCGGCCGATCGAGGAGCGGCACGCGGCGGTGCTGGCTTTCCTTGCCGACGGTGAATCCTGGGCGAGTTCGGCGTTGGCGCTGGCGCTTGGCACCGGGCAGCGCAGCGTGCAGCGGGCGTTGGAGCAGCTTGGCGAGGCCGGCAAGGTGCAGTTTTTCGGTCACGGCCGGGCGCGCCGCTGGATGACGCCTCCACTGGTGGGATTCACGACCACCTTGTTACTCCCGGCCCCGCTGCCGAACGGTTAGGAAGTGACATCGGATCTCAATGAGGACAAGGACATGAAACAGTCAACGGCCGAAATCCTGCGCGAATACGGACCCTTTGCCGATGTGGAGAGGGTGCATGGGGTGAGCTTTGACGGCAGCAATGTCTGGTTTGCCTCGGGCGAGAAGCTGAACGCCTTCGATCCGGAGAGCGGGCAGAACCTGCGCTCGATCGATGTCGCGGCGCATGCCGGCACCGCCTGGGACGGCCAGCATTTCTTCCAGCTTGCCAACGACCTGATACAGAAGATCGACCCTGATACCGGCCAGGTGTTGGCGACTATTCCGGCGCCCGGTGGTGGCGGCGATTCCGGGCTGACCTGGGCCGAAGGAACGCTCTGGGTGGGACAATACCGCGAACGCAAGATCCACCAGGTCGACCCGGAAACCGGTGCGATCCTGCGCACCATCGAATCCAACCGCTTCGTCACCGGGGTGACATGGGTCGAGGGCGAGCTGTGGCACGCCACCTGGGAAGGCGACCAGAGCGACCTGCGCCGCGTCGACCCGAAATCAGGCAAGGTTCTGGAGAAGCTCGACATGCCGGCCGGGATGGGCGTGTCGGGGCTGGAATCCGATGGCGGCGACCGCCTTTATTGCGGCAGCACATCCGCCGGGGTGGTGCGGGCGGTGCGCCGGCCGCGGTGAGGATGCGGCCGACGCCGAAGTCACACTTGCAGGCGCACTTCACACGGCAATTTGTCCGCTGTCGGCTGGCCGTTGCCCCTTGTCGGACCTAGATAGGCTGTGCGCCGGGCGGACGCCCGGCCCAGCTTTGCAAAGGATCCCTCATGCCTGAACAGCCCACCATGCCCGAACAGATTGCATTGAACGACGGCTCCGCCATTCCCCAACTCGGCCTCGGTGTGTGGCAGGTCGACCAGGACATCACCGCCGACGTGGTGGGTTGGGGCATCGAGGCCGGCTATCGCCTGATCGACACCGCCGAAGGCTATCAGAACGAGGAAGGGGTCGGAGAGGCGATCCGCAGTGCCGGCGTGCCGCGGGCTGAGCTGTTCATCACCTCGAAACTGCGCAACGGCGCGCACCAGCGCGATGCGGCCTTGCGCGCCTTCGACGAGACGATGGAGAAGCTCGGCGTCGAACAGATCGACCTGTTCCTGATCCACTGGCCTGTGCCCAGCCAGGACAAATATGTCGAGGCCTGGAAGACGCTGGTCGAACTCAGGCAGGCCGGCCGCATCAAATCGATCGGCGTTTCGAACTTCAACCAGGACCATCTGGAGCGGATCATCGGCGAGACCGGTGTGACGCCCGTCGTCAACCAGATCGAGCTGCATCCCCAGTTCCAGCAGCGCGGTGTCAGGGACTTTCATGCCAAGCACGACATCCGTATCGAAAGCTGGAGCCCTCTGGGCAGCGGCCGGCTGCTCGGCGATCCGACCATTGCAGGCATCGCCAAAAAACATGGCAAGTCCGTCGCACAGGCGATCATCCGCTGGCATCTCCAGGAGGGGCTGATCGTCATTCCAAAGTCGATCCGCAGGGATCGCATCGCCGCCAATTTCGATGTCTTCGATTTCGAACTGGATGCGCAGGACCTGCAGACGATCCGCGGCATGGATTCGCCCGAGGGCCGCAACGGACCCAACCCCGCCACAGCCGCGTTCCTGTTCTGAGAGGCAAGTTTTAACGAGCTGGCAACGAAACTGCTAATCTCCCCCACGAGGGGGGAGATTGGCAGCTTTGCGGCTTTCGCCAATTTCTTGCGCCCCTCAAATCCCGGACCCATCCAACTGCTGGGCGTCTTCGCCTTCCCAGGGCGCCGGCATCGACGCGCGGCTAAGGTTGGCGGTGGGCAGCGGCATCCAGCATTTCAGTTCCGGGTCGGCGTATTCGATGACGCGCCCGGGCGAAGAGTCCGACGCGCGCCAGCCTTCCGAGGCGAACTGGTCGGCACGCGACCAATAGGCAAGGTCGACTTCCGCCGGTCCCTGCTCGGACGGACGCACAGTGACCAGGATGCGGCTGCCGTCCTTCGGCGCCGTCGACATGTGGCGCCACCGTTCGGGCTCGTCCATCGCATTCCTCCTCGCACTCGTAGCGTTGGGAGGGGTGTCGCCTCGTGGTCCGAAGGGGTCAACCCAAAGTTTGCGCCAGGCATCGGCTGATGACCCCTCCAGACGGTGCCTGCACAGTTGTGCGCAACACGCCGCGGGCGGTCATGCACGCTCGACGGGCCGTGACCCAGTTGATAAGCCCGTCTGCGAAAGGAGCGCCTGAGTCGAGATGACCGTTGCGATCGAGATGGGACAGACGACCGCAGGCGCCCCGGCGAAGCTGGATCTCGAGGAACTGCTCGCGACGCGCCTTTTGGTGCAGGGCAATTCGGGCTCCGGCAAGTCGCATCTGCTGCGGCGCCTGCTGGAGCAGAGCGCGCCCTGGGTGCAGCAGACCATCATCGATCCCGAGGGCGACTTCGTTTCGCTGGGCGACCGTTACGGCCATCTGGTGATCGATGCCGAGCAGCATACCGAGCGCGGCCTGCAGGCGGCAGGCGAGCGGGCGCGCATGCATCGCGTCTCCACCGTGCTCAATCTCGAAGGGCTCGACGCCGAGAACCAGATGCGGCGTGCCGCCGCCTTCCTCGGCGGGCTGTTCGAGGTCGCCCGTGACCACTGGTACCCGATGCTGGTGGTGGTGGACGAGGCGCAGCTGTTCGCGCCGGCGGTGGCCGGCGAGGTTTCCGACGAGGCGCGAAAGCTCTCGCTCGGCGCGATGACCAATTTGATGTGCCGTGGCCGAAAGCGCGGGCTGGCCGGCATCATCGCCACCCAGCGGCTGGCAAAGCTCGCCAAGAACGTCGCCGCCGAGGCGTCCAACTTTCTCATGGGCCGCACCTTCCTCGATATCGACATGGCGCGTGCCGCCGACCTTCTGGGCATGGAGCGGCGCCAGGCGGAGGCGTTTCGCGACCTGGAACGCGGGCAGTTCATGGCGCTCGGCCCGGCGCTGTCGCGCCGTCCGCTGGGCCTGCGCATCGGCCCGACGGATACGAGCCCGCGCAACGGAACGCCGCGGCTGATGGCGATGCCGGAAGCAGCACTCGAGGATGCACGCGCGATCATCCTGGCGGCGCCGCCGCCCGAAACGGTGCGCACGCCGCGTCGCCCGGCGTCGCCGGACCTGCTCGACCAGTTGATGGCGGCGAAGTCGGCGGCCTTGGAAATCCGCCCCGAACCGGCGGAGCCGCAAGTCAGCGCCGAGGATCTGGCCGAGCGCCGCGAGCGCGTGGACCGTGTGCTGCGCGCCATCCTGGCGCAGCCCGACGCGGGTTTTCGCGTGATCGGCGTGCTCTATCAGGAGTTCGTGGTCCGCTGCCGCATCGAAGGCCTGGCCTCGGTCGTGCCCGACCTGCCGGAGTTCCGCCGCATGCTGACGCGCGCCCGGGCCGGCCTTGGGTCAGAGACGACACAGGACGACGCATGGCGGGACGTTTCCGTCCGCGCGTCGCTGCTGCCCGACGACATGCAGGGCGTGTTCATGATGATTGCCCGCGCGGCGAAGGAGGGCTGGCCTTGCCCGAGCGACGCCGCGATCGCCCGCGCCTACGGCTCGCACTCGCTGCGCCGCGCCCGGCGCCTCTTGACCTATATCGAGGAGCAGGGCCTCATCGTCTGCCAACTCGACGGGACAGGCCGGCGCACCGTGACACTGGTCGAATTGGCCTGGGCCACCGCACCGGGAGATCCGAATGCCGAGGAGGTGGAGCAGGGAAGCCTGGCGCTGTGAGGCGGCGCGGGTGCTTTGAGCGAATGATGCGATAGGCTTTTTCAGTCACCGTCATCGCGACAAATTTCTGATGGCAACCGTGAAATCGCCGACGGCGAGATGCGTCATGCAGGCGCTTGCGTTTCGATGGCGCTCACCGGTTCGCCCCAATCACCCACTGTTCCTGATCGACGAGCGTGCCGGTCATCGGCCCGGCAGCATCCGAA
>NZ_RZRR01000020.1:0-17662 GCF_003998555.1 Mesorhizobium sp. M7A.F.Ca.CA.002.09.1.1
CAAGGTACCCGCCGCCCACTGGTTGGCCAAAGGGGCACTGGCTCCTGATCCTGCCGCCATGCTCGCCCGATCTCAACCCGATCAAGACAGGTCTGCTCAAAACTCAAGGCGCGGCTGCGGAAGAAGGCGGCCAAAACTTTCGACGCTCTCTGCGGAACTCTCGGCGATATCTGCCAGCTGTAGGAGCCAAATCAAAAACCATTAATTGCGACAGGTGATTTTATGACATTCATTGCGAAGAGGCCAGAATGAACAGCGGAAGAGAGTAGCAGCTCTCTGGTCGCGGCGAGGTGGATCGTCGACACGATCGGCACCTGGCCCGTGCGGGGATCGCACCGCAGCCAGCACCAGAGCCAGACCTTGACCGCTTGCCTTGCTCAGGCGCCACAACAACGAGTGGCTGGAAGCAGATCCACGTGAACTCAGCGATATCGATCAGACGATGCTTACCCTCATGAAAGCCGATCCCGACGCTGTCCAGCGCCGCGAAATCCTGACCAGCATATGGCGCATCGGATGCCACCGCCTGCACACTCACCATCGACATGCCGGAACTCGGAACCAAAGGCCGCAAGCCTCGCCGGCCTCGGCAAAATGGAGCGGCCGCGCCTTCATCCGGGGCGGCCGGGCCAATGTTCGCCAGGCCCTCTACATGCCCGGCCCTTCGCCCTGCGCTTCAACCCCGACCTCAAGGCAAAATACCAGGCGCTAAAGGCGGCAGGCAAACCCGCAAAGGTCATCATCTTGTTGCGAAAGCTCCTCATCCTAGCAAACGCTCTCCTCAAGGCGCAGCGAAAATGGCCCCTAAAACCCTTGACCGAAACGGATACCTTAGCCTTTCAGGTGAGGCGGGCCGAGATAGACCAACCGCGGGTTTAACTTCGCGAGTTTAAGCTGATTATGCCGATGCAACTCTAGCGCCTGCGCGACCGTTTTAGCTTCCATCAACAAGGCGGCAGGCTGGGAGGAAGTACCCTCCCCTGCCGCGAACAAGCTTTGGACAAAGCCCCACCTTGTCCGTAATGTGATCGGGAGGCCGGGGCGCGGCGGTGCTCAGCGGATGTGACGCGCGAGATCTGCGACCCTACCCATCAGCACTTCCATCGGTCCTCGCTGGAAGATGCGCAGCCAAAGCACCGCAAAAGTGCTGATAACCACAACGAAGCCAAAGAGCGTGGACAGGCTCTCGTCTTTGAAAATGTTTATCTTCATAAGATAGGCTATTCCCGCAATGTGCAGCACATAGGCCGTCAAAGACATCGAGCCGACTGCGATTATTGGCCAGACCAGCTTTCGCAGACGCGGGAGCGCATCCACAGCGAGCATGCAAGCCGCCAAGATGATCATTGCGCAACCGGTGCTGCCCACGATCGAAAGCGTCGTTTCGCTATGAGGTGCGGCTATCCATGACGACTTGACTATAAATGACGACTTGGAAGGCTCAAAAGCGCCGTCAACGTCAGACCACCACAAGGAGGTTTCAGTCAAAGCGCGGGAACTCAGCGCGAGCAAGGATCCCCCATGGCCCAACACGGCCAGCGCGACCCCCGCCAGACCAAGGCGCCAATGCGCTGCTAGCGTATTAAGATTAAGGCGCGCGATGGCCATGCCAGCGATGAGGAAAGGAACCCAGGTCACCGCGGGATAGTAGCCGTTGACCATGAGGTTGAAGACCGGGTCGAGGAGGTTGGGGGCAACCGACAGAAGGGAGGAACGGACTTGCGGGAGAACTAATGCCGTAGCGGCAGCGATCAAGCCCAGCTGATATGCGCTGAGCCGATGGAGCGGCAATACCAACAAGAAGCAAATTCCGTAGTATTCTAGGATGACTTCGACCTGGGTACCGAGGCAGCCCAGGATTGAGCCAAGCGCGAGCAAAACAAGGGCACGAATTGCGACTCTGGCGATGGCCTGTCTACCGGCTATCCCCGACTTCGGCGCCTTGCGACCTGTAATCAGGAGGATTGAAAAACCGGCCAATACGGCAAACAGGGCCGACGGCCGCCCATGGGTTAGTTCCATCAGAAACCCGACTAGTCCTCCTTCGCCGGGGTCGGGACCGAGATGGGCGGCATACATCCCGAAGACAGCCAGGCCCCGAGCGAGGTCGATGCCGACCAGCCGATCTACTACCGACCCATTCCTAGCGTCGGCAACCGGTGCCTTCATTACCATGGTAGATTCCCTTGTTGGGTGTGTGGATCGCGGGAGCCGCGATAGGAGAGCCGGTCGGCTGCTGCCGTCGCCTCGTGAAAGGGTTCAAAACATCGCGCCATCTGGCGCATCGAGCCGGCGACAGAGCTGTTCAGCCATTAGCCTGGGGTAAGAACAACAGATCGGCTCACAAAGCCTGTGTCACGGACCTGAAAAGTGGTGTCGCGGAACCGTCGTTTTTTGCATGATGGCTAAGCCGAGAGATCCACTGCACCGACGAGAGACTCAGCGACGTTAGATATCCGATCAGTACGCCGCGGCTCCGCCGGTGACGATCACCCCGGGTGTCAAGGCCAGGGCGTAAACCTGCCATAATCTGTGGTAGTGCGCCCGCGACCAATCCGTTCGACAAAGCTCGGCGCATGGTCGAGCCAATCATATTCTTCCATGTGGCTGTTGCCTGAAAAACCGAAGACGCCGTTCGCTGGTCCAGCTCCAGACCTCGGCCTGCGTCGGTCATTAGAACCGGCGCGCCTGTTTCCCAAATCAATTTGCTGATGCAGCCGCCGGGGGTCACATTGAGCAAAAGTGCCGAGTTCAGGACGGGTTTCATAGGGGCTCTTCGTTTGGCTTTGTTAACGACCCCTTTCTTGCAAGTTGTAGCTGACAGCAGCCTGAAAGCTCCCCAAATAATTCGCTGCCGCCGGTTCAGCCTATTGTCAGCTTCGACCAATAAGATGGGAGCCTTGCCCTCATACCGGAGCTCGGCAGCATGATGCGAATACTGCTCACTGAAGACGATAAGGACCTTGGAAGTGCTATGCACGATCATTTGGTGGCTGGTGGCCACGCGGTCGACTGGGCCAAGAACCTGTCCGAAGCGCGCGATTATGCAGCTGTGGTCGGCTACGACCTTATTTTGCTCGACGTTCACCTGCCGGACGGCAATGGGATCGACTATCTGCGGGAGCTGATCAAGGAACTTGAATCGGCACCGGTCATCATTCTGACAGCCTGCGATCGGATTTCGCATCGCATCGAGGGCTTCAACGCTGGAGCCGACGACTATTTGGTCAAGCCGTTCGATCTGGGGGAACTCTCAGCGCGTATCCATGCAGTGGCACGTCGCCATGGGCATTTTCCGGAGCCGCAATTTTCGGTTGGGACGCTTTCCATACAGGCAGCCGAGCGACGCCTCTTCCGCGACGGGCAGGAGGTCTACCTGACTTGACGCGGATGGGCGGTGCTCGACTACCGTCTGCCCCAGCCCTGCACGGTCGTTTCAAAAGGGAAGATCGTGGACGCGCTTTTCGGCAGACGGCGCTGATTCATACTCTAAAAGAAAATTCGGCTTCCAGTTGCCTTGGCCATGACTTTCCTTCCCGAGAGATGGGTGACAGTTCATTCCGGATAGATGGGTTACACTTTCGGCCCTTTGCAAGGAGAGCAAGGTGCCTTGGAGGGAGTGTAACGTCATGGAAGAGCGGCTGAAGTTCGTCGCCCGGCTGCTGGACGGCGAGAAGATGGCGATGCTTTGCCGGGAGTTCGATATCTCGCGCAAGACCGGCTACAAGATCCTCACGCGCTACAACGACAGCGGCCTGGAGGGGCTGACGGACCGATCGCGGCGGCCCTATCGCCACGCCAATCAGCTTCCGTTTCAAATCGAGAAGCTGATTGTGCGCCTCAAGCAAGACAAGCCGACATGGGGTGCGCCGAAGATACGCGAGCGGCTGGCCCGGCTGTATCCGGATGTGCACCGGCCCGCGATCTCGACGGTGCATGCCGTGCTCGACCGCCACGGCATGGTCGAGCGCCGCAAGCGCAGGCGCAACAGGGCGACGGGGACACCACTTTCAAACGGCTGTCGCCCTAACGATCTTTGGTGTGCCGACTACAAGGGCGAGTTCGGCAGAGAACACGGCCGGGACAGGGGATCACAAACACTTGACCGTTCCAGACCCTGGCAGTGGCGCATCGATTGACCGTTGGCTCTGTTCGTGGGCACCGAAAATAGGGCCTTCTTGGTCCTCGGCAGAGAATATGGCCCGGACGGGGGATAACAAACACTTGACCGTTCCAGACTCTGGCAGTGGCGCATCGATTGACCGTCGACTCTGTTCGCGAGCGCCGAAAATACGGACGACCCCTATGGTCAAAGTGCACTTCTGACCTGCTAGGCACTGTTCGATAACTGGAGGCACCCGCTACGGTGCCCTCGTATTTAAGACACCTGTCAGTTTCAAGCCTGGACATTGACGCGTGGCGCGGCTGCCATTCGTTGACCGCCACGTCGAATTGCCCGCCAACCAGTGTACAGCCGCCGGTGGTCACATTGAGCAAAAGTGCCGAGATCAGGAGGGGTTTCATAAGGCCTCTTCGTTTGGCTTTGTTAACGACCCCTTTCTTGCAATTGTAGCTGACAGCAGCCTGAAAGCCCCCAGATATTCGCTGGCGCCGGTTCAGCCTACTGTCAGCTTCGATCAATAAGGCAGGAGCCTTGCCCTCATACCGGAGCTCGGCAGCCTGATGCGAATACTGCTCATTGAAGACGACGACGACCTTAGAAGTGCTGTGCACGATCATTTGGTGGCTGGTGGCCACGCGGTCGACTGGGCCGAGGGCCTGTCCGGAGCGCGCGGTCATGCAGCTGTGGCCGGCTACGACGTTATTTTGCTCGACGTTCACCTGCCGGACGGCAATGGCATCGACTATCTGCGGGAGCTGATCAAGGGGCTTGATACAACGCCGGTCATCATTCTGACAGCCCGCGATCGGATTTCGCATCGCATCGAGGGGCTCAACGCTGGCGCCGACGACTATTTGGTCAAGCCGTTCGATCTGGGGGAACTCTCGGCACGCATCCGTGCAGTGGCACGTCGCCAAGGGCATTTTCCGGAGCCGCAATTTTCGGTTGGGACGCTTTCCATACAGGCAGCCGAGCGACGCCTCTTCCGCGACGGGCAGGAGGTCCACCTGTCTGGACGCGAATGGGCGGTGCTCGACTGCCTTCTACGCCGGCCCGGTTCGGTCGTTTCAAAGGGGAGGATCGAGCACGCGCTTTATTCATTCAATTCGGAGTTCGAGAGCAACACAGTGGAGGTTTATGTCAGCCGGCTCCGCAAGAAGATCGGCGGGGATAGAATAGCAACCGTGCGTGGCTCCGGATACAGGCTCGTGGTCACATGACGAACTCGAACAGCATGACGAGAAAGCTGATATCGTGGTTAGGCGGGGCAACGCTCCTGGTTTGGATCGCCGCCCCAACCATTGCTGCGTTCATTTTTTGCAATAATGTAAACGAAAGTTCGGATGACTTGCTCCAGGGGAGCGCAGAGTACAGAGAACCAGAGCTGATCAAGGTCTTGAATGGAAAACACGTTGATCAATACAATAACCACTTGCCAACTTATGAAAAGTACTGGACCTATCGTGAGCAGGTTATTAATAAGTACGGGGTAGTGCTTATTTCTGAACCGGAAGAGGGTCAGCAGCCCTTCCCTGATGCTCCCCTGAGTAACGGCTTTTGGCGAAACGCTGATTACCGCGTCTACACAGAGGAGATCCAAGACGGCGTGTATCATCAGTTGGCCGAACCGCTTGATGGCCGCCGTACCACAATCGCGAAGGGCGCACTTTTTGTCTTCCTTCCGACACTCGTGCTCCTGCCCTTTAGCTTAGCTGTTTGGTGGATCGTGATCCGGCGCTCGCTGCGGCCAATCGAGGTACTGCGACAGCAGATCGGATCGCGCGACGGCGGCAATCTGTCACCAATGGACTTGGGCGATTTCCCGGCAGAGTTGGCTCCAATCGCGGCATCCGTCAATCGGCTTCTCGATCGTCTGCGGGCGGCTCTCGAGGCCGAACGCGAGTTCGCCGCAAACAGTGCGCATGAACTGCGCACGCCGATCGCAGGTTCAATCGCTCAGATGCAGAGATTAGTGGCCGAGCTTCCCAATGGGTCGGCCAAAATGCGTGCGCGCGGCATCGAGCAAGCGCTGTCGAGCCTTGGCCGCCTTGTCGAAAAAGTGCTTCAGCTCGCTCAAGCCGAATCGGGGGTTGGCATGGCGGATCACGCGATCGATCTTGTCCGATCGGTTCGGCTGGAAATCGATGACCTGAGGAAAAAGCCGCAATATGCCGGACGCCTGCATCTTAACGTCGACGGCTGCCCCACTTTGATGCGCAAAGTGGATGTCGATGCGTTTGGGATCCTCCTTCGTAACCTGATCGAGAATGCGCTGATACATGGACTGCCCACTGTTCCGACAACAGTTTCCGTCCAAACTGATGGAACCATCGCTATTGCAAACGCCGGACCGGTGGTGCCCCTCCCCGACCTCGAAGGGCTTACAAAGCGATTTAGTCGTGGTGCTACTCCTGCTGCGGGCTCAGGCCTTGGTCTACATATCGCTAACATGGTTATCCAGCGGATCGGTGGCAGTCTAGAGCTTGCGTCGCCCGCCCGCGGTCGCAATGATGGTTTCGAGGCGATCATACGAATTCCTCAATGACACCGGTGAATTCGACGACAGTTGGACACAGGGCGGATTGCTGGCAAGGCTGCTGACAGGGCGAACTGTACGGCAGTATGTATACGGCGTAGAAATCGTACTTCACACAACGCATTTCGGCCGCGGCAATCAATGCCGCTATCATCGTCTGAGCAGTTCGATCGAAGCGACACGACATGATCGGCAAAATCGAAGGCTCCGCCTCACCGCTCGCTCGATTTCGCCCGGGGAGAAAAAAGGCCATCCGAGAAAGTGCAAGCCGCCGCGCAAAGGCGACGTGTCCAATTGTCTGGGTGCCCCTGTGCGCCGGCCCGATCGGGTTGGCGCAGGTCCAGTAAGGACCCGGACCAACCATTCCATTTAGACGACCGGCAGGTTTTAATCGGCGTCCGGATCGCCGTCCCAAAATGCCCCAAGTATACGGCTAGAAAGGCTGCCAACGATCGAGCTTTGGTCGGAGGCGTGCTTGTCAGCGTCTTGGGTGCTTGACCGGCCTTTGCAATGGCCATCGCCATCGCAAGTATCGTGCGTGGCCAGTGAGACCGCAATTTCATCAGCCTGGAGCCGACCGTATCGGTGCTTTTTTATGATTTAGGGATTTTTCGTTTTCCTCTTGGATCATCACGGGTTTGGAGAGGATCTGGTGTTAAGTGCCATTCGGAGCGCCGGCGAACGGCCCGAAATTAATGTGGTCGAGTGATGAAGCCTCCCGAATGCGTTAAACGAGACCCTTTATGGCGGCCCTGGCTGACAACAGTCTGAAAGCTGCAAGCGGCATGCGAAAATGGGGCGATCCTGAATGACGACAGATGCTATCAACATGAAAGAGGCTCGCCCTGAAAGCTGAGCACGCTTTATGCTCAGGCTGCTGACAAGGCCAAAGCAGCGTAAGTGCGTAGTGAAATCCAAGGTCCACATGGGTCGTCGCGCGTCCCATGCGCCTGGGAAGGCGCCGGCCCGGCCAAGCTTTCCCAGCTCGTCCGCATGATGCTTCGCTGAGCGTCAATGGACGTTGGCGCGAGACCAAGGCGTCGTGCGTTGCAATCCGGACGGTCCAGGGTATCAGGAGTTTCACGGCCTCGGCCCGCTTGGCTGGCCACAGTTGAAGCTCCAACGTACCGGCTGGCACCGGGAAATTGGGCTCTGCGCTGCCTCAACGCTGATGGCACGGTCAATGCTTGCCTACCGATGGGGCCGCCCATGCCGTGATGCTGTCGGTCGACGTTCGCAAACCAGACCCTCGCGAGACCCAGCGAAGGGGCTCGCCGGTACGACGAGGGACCTTACCTCTTTATGCGCGGCATCATTATCGAGGATGACATGTTGCCTTACACGTCGTCCCTCGCGCTCGGGTCTTTGTGGGGCGGATGAAGTCCTGATCGCGGTGGCACTGCTGCATGTTTGCGTAAGACCCATCCAGTCACGATCGCGCTGTCCTTCGATGTCGCGGTGCTGATAGGCGGGCAGATCGGTGTGCGCGGCGCCCGCCAAAGGATCGTCGTCACGCCGGAGGAGGCGAGCGTCATAGCCGGCGCGCCGGCGAAAGGCGCTTTCTGTCGGATGCCCGACAATGTCGGATATCGCAAGTATCAAGGTTGGATCAAACCTTGCGAATCGGGGCTTTCTTACTTGGCACGGGGCATGCTCAGGTATCCGCAAACACCCAATGGATAACGAGCAGACTTCCCATGGCCTCACCATGCCGAAAGTTTCCCGGACGCATCCAAAGATGAGGCTCGCGTCAGGCCCAGCAACACGCTGACGGCTCATGTGGCTCGGCGTCGCGTGCCGATCCACTTTCTCCCAATAGGCGTTCGGGAGACATAGATCCTTCAAAATGAGGAACAGATCACTTTGCCAGGAACGCAGCCCATAACCCCACTCTCCCTACCAGAACTACCAAGCAAGCCCCGCACTCATGGGCTTCGCAGGACGTCCGTTGCGTCCGAGTTGGTCGGCGCGGGGCCGGCTCCGATCCCCGTCGCATGGGAGGACGGCAAGGCGAGGGATTTCGTGCTCGACAACGGCATGGAGGTGGTCGTCATTCCCAACCACCGGGCGCCGATCGTCACCCACATGGTGTGGTACAAGATCGGCAGCGCCGACGAGCCGCCGGGCAAATCCGGCATCGCCCATTTCTTCGAGCATCTGATGTTCAAGGCGACGACCAACCATGCGGGCGGCGAATTCGACCGCGCAGTGTTCGAGATCGGCGGCTCCAACAACGCCTTCACCTCCTCCGACTACACCGCCTTCTATCAGACAGTGGCGCCGTCGGCGCTCGAGCTGATGATGAGCTTCGAGGCCGACCGAATGCGAAACCTCATCCTGACCGACGATGTCGTCAAGACCGAGCGCGATGTGGTCATCGAGGAGCGCCGCTCAAGCACCGACACCAACCCGCAGGACGTTCTCCATGAGGAGATCGACGCGACGCTGTGGCAGAACCACCCCTATCGCATCCCGATCATCGGCTGGATGCAGGAGATCGAGCAGCTGAACCGCGTCGACGCCACCGTCTTCTATGAAAAGTACTACTGGCCCAACAACTCCGTGCTGATCGTGGCCGGCGATGTCGAACCGGACACGGTGCGGGCGCTGGCCGAAAAGACCTATGGCAAGGTGGCGCGCGGACCTGACCTGCCGCCGCGCATCCGGCCGGTTGAGCCCGAGCAGAACACCAGGCGCACCGTCACGCTCTCAGACGCCCGCGTCAGCGTGCCCAGTTTTTCGACGCAGTGGGTGGTGCCGTCCTACCACACCGCCAAGCCGGGCGAGGCCGAAGCGCTCGACCTGCTGGCCGAAATTCTCGGCGGCGGTAACCGCGGCCGGCTCTACCAGGCGCTCGCTGTCCAGCAAGGTATCGCTTCCAGCGCCCGCGTCTATTTCCAGGGCACTATGCTCGACGACACCAAGTTCGCCATCTATGGCGCACCGCGCGGCGATGCCAAGCTGGCTGATCTCGAAGCGGCGGCCGCTGCCGAAGTTGCCCGCATTGCCGAGGATGGTGTCAGCAACGAGGAACTAGGCAAGGCCAAGGACCACTATTTGCTCAATATGATCTTTGCGGAAGACAACCTGGACTGGCTCGCCAGCATCTACGGCTCGACGCTGGCCACCGGCGGTACCGTGAAGGATGTCGAGGAACGGCCGAATCGCATCCGCAAGGTTACCCCCGAGCAAATCAAAGCAGTTGCCGCCCGCTATCTCGCGTTCGACCGTTCGACCACGGGCTATCTCTTGCCCAAGACGGAGAATCAAGAGATGACGCTCGGCGCTCGGCCCCATGCTGCGATGAACATCCAGGAGGTGAAGTCCGAAAAGGGCATCATCGCCTGGCTGGTGGAGGACCACACAGTGGAAATCGTCAACATCGGCTTTGCCTTCAAGGGCGGCACCAAGCAGGACCCGGTCGGGAAGGAGGGGATGGCCAAACTGATGGCCGGCCTGTTCATCGAAGGCGCTGGCCATTACGACAGCGGTGCCTTCCAGGTGAAGCTCGACCATGCCGGCGCCGAAATGAGTTTGGACGCGCAAAGCGACGACATCTACGGATCGATGTGCATGCTTTCCAAAAAGCAGGACGCGGCGTTCGGCCTGCTTCGGCTCGCGCTGAACGCGCCGCGCTTCGAGCAGGGGCCGATCGATCGCGTCCGCGCCGAGATTGTCTCCCGCATCGTCGGCAGCGAGCGAGACCCTAACGCCATCGCTCAGCGCAAATGGCTGCGCGCGATCTATGGCGCGCATCCTTGTTCAAGGCTGGGAGAAGGCACAAAAGAGAGCCTGCCCGGCATCACGCCGTCCGACCTCCGCGCCTTCCACCAGGCCATTTTCGCTCGCGACGGGCTCCATATTGCCGTGGTGGGTGACATTGACGCGAACACGTTGAGGGAAAGGCTTGACCAGCTGTTTGGTGATTTGCCTGAGCAACAAACCCTCGTCCCCGTCTACGATGTCGCGCCGAAACTCGGTCAACTGGTGGAGGAGAACTACGACCTGCCGCAGACTTCGCTGACGTTGGCCTGGCCTGGCGTGAAGCCTAGCGCGCCGGATTTCTACGCGGCCGTGCTGCTGAACGACATCCTTGGCGGCTCATACTTGACTTCCCGCCTTTACGAGGAGGTACGTCAAAAACGCGGCCTTGCCTATCACGTCAGCTCTGAACTAACCCTTGACTCGCTTCTGGTTACGACAGAGACACGCTCGGACTGCGCTGCCCAAACACTGAGCATCGTGCGAGATGTGGTAAAGCAGATGGCGCAGCAAGGACCGACCGGGGCCGAGCTCAAGGCGTCGAAGAAGCACCTGATCGGCGCCTATGCCATCGACCAACTGGGCTCGACCCGCTCGATTGCAGACCGGCTCCTGGATTTGCAGATTCACAAGGCCGACGTCGACTACAACCAGCGTCGCGCCCGCAGCATCGGTCGGGTGACGCTCAAACAGGTCAAGGCGGCGGCCAAAAAGCTGCTTTCGGCCGAGCCCGCCATTTTGGTGGTCGGCCCGCCGCTGGGCGGCAAGGATGAGTAAAGAAACTCATCTCACCTTCCTTCTTCATCGGGGCTTCTCGTGGGAAGAGCGAATGTGGAGGCCCGTGGGCCAAGCAGATCATGCAGACGCGCGGAGTCGTTTTCGCCGACCTTGCGCGGCATTGGCGGTCCGGCGGCCTCTCGCCGAAATGGCGCTCCTCAGCATGTATGCCGCCTTTTTGCAGAATTCAGTCGCATGCCACCAGCAGGCATGGTGGATGAAGCAAACATCCGACTGCTTAATCCATCAATTGATGAACCGCGGGCACTCAAACTAACGAAACTGCTGTCTTTTCATCGGGCTAGCGTGGTCTACCAGCTGCTTTGCCGAGGCCCTACGACGAACCCACTGGTGCAGAATACACACTGACGGCCTGTCGACCTGGATGTTCGCTGCGTTGAGGAGGAATCCGGTATTGCCCCTGTGCCTGCCGATGATCCGCCGTCTGAAATCCCCGCACCTGTTTGGAGCCATCGACCGCCTGCCGGCACTCGGCAGACCAGTTGGCAATAAGACGTTCGAGGTCGTCAATCCGTCGACCGGCGAAGTTTTGGCAGAGCTTCCCGATATGGGCGTGGAGGAGACACGTGCTGCGGTAGACAAGGCCTATGTTGCGCAGTCGGGATGGGCCGCGTTGACGGCCCGAGAACGTAGCGACGTTCTTTGGCGATGGCATCAGCTGATCATCGACCATGCAGGCGATCTCGCCGCGATTCTGACTGCGGAAATGGGCAAGCCGCTTGCCGAAGCCATTTCAGAGGTATCGCATGCGGCGGCGTATCTGCAATGGTATGCCGAGGAGGCCAATCGCGTCTATGGCGAGACGATCTCGGCACCCTCGACAGACCGCCGAATGCTAGTGATCAAGCAGCCCATCGGCGTTGTTGGCACGATCACGCCATGGAATTTCCCGGCCTCCATGGTGGCGCGCAAAATCTCGCCGGCCTTGGCTGCGGGCTGCACAATCGTGCTCAAGCCCGCTGAACAGACGCCGCTCGTGGCTGGCGCAATGTTCGCCCTCGCCCATCAGGCCGGCTTTCCCGATGGCGTGGTCAACCTGATCTATGCGTCCGAAGGTGATCGCGTGGGCCGTGAACTCTGCACCAATTCCAAGATTCGAAAGATCAGCTTCACCGGTTCGACCGAGGTCGGACGGCTGCTGATGCGTCAGTGCTCTGACCAGATCAAGAAGGTCAGCCTTGAACTCGGCGGCAATGCACCTTTCATCATCTTCGATGATGCCGACATTGACGGTGCTGTTGACGGTGCGGTCCAGGCGAAGTTCCGCAATGCCGGCCAGACCTGCGTTTCCGCGAACCGCATTTACGTCCAATCGAGCGTTCACGATGAGTTCGTCAAGAAATTCGTGGAAAGAATCCGGCACTTGTCGGTTGGCGACGGATTCGATGCCGGAGTGGACATCGGACCGCTCATCGACAAGCATGCTCTGGCCAAGATCGAGTCTCACGTCGCAGATGCCATTGCGAAAGGCGGCACAATACGATGCGGGGGCCAGCGTATCGGCAAGAATGGCACGTTTTTCGAACCCACGGTCCTCACCGAGATTTCCAGCGTCATGGCAGTCGCGCAAGAGGAGACATTCGGGCCGCTCGCGCCGATCATTCGCTTCAACGATGCGGATCAGGTCGTGCGCGAGGCCAATGACACGATATACGGCCTCGCCGCATACTTCTATGCCTCAAACCTGAAGCGGGTCTGGCGTGTGGCAGAGGCTCTGGAATATGGCATGGTTGGCATCAACACGGGACGCATGTCCTCGGAGGCGGCACCGTTTGGCGGGATCAAACAATCCGGCATCGGGCGGGAGGGTTCCCGTCATGGCCTCGAGGACTATCTGGAAATGAAATATCTTTGCATGGGCGGGATTTGAAACCTGCTGCACTGTCTCTCCGCCCCACCGGGGGGCGGCCTGCGGTCAATGCCGCCACCTAATTGGAAGTTCCAAACGCCGTTGACCTGAAACACGGATGCCCGGCAGGAGACTGAGCTCGCTGTCGGGCCGGACATGCCTTGGGAGGGCATAAGTCAGCGCTCCTAGGGCCGATGGGCCACTCAGTTCGTGCGCCTTTTGCCGATTGCGTTGCATGTGCCGTGCCAAGCCAAAAAGCATTGATAAACCGCCGATGGATCAGCTTTTGCCCTGTTGCGCATTCTACATTGTGGGATATGCGACAATGCCCAAGCGGTTGAATCGTCGTGTTGCAGAACCCCAGACGGGTCATGACTGCTATTCTTAGGACAGTGCGCAGCAAGCCGCTACTCGCTGCACTCCAGGCACACCATTTCCATAATCAAGCGGTGGGTGCTATGTTGACCGAGCTGTCGACCAGGGAACGGTGTGAGGCCTCAGATCCCTCCATATTGTTGCACCCGCCGGTCCAACAGGACTGCAGGTCCGGCCTCAAAGGATCTTGGCTGCTATGGCGACATTGCGGTGCACGCCGCTTTCCGACCAATGATGTGCGTCCAGGTCGAGGCCGGCCCTAATGAACCACCGCCTTGGCACCCTCGCCCATCTCATTTCGGCATCGACAAGCTAGACCAGAGCGCACTTGCAAGGCGCCATGCAGTCCTGTCGGCGGGCGAACTGTTGGTGACGGGTACAGCTGCGAGCGAACGTTCATCCACCGACGCACAGCGCGGACTGTCGCTTTTCAAATTAGGAAATCTCTGTAGCCACCATTCATGAGCGCGCGGCCACGCGAGACGGCCCGACGGATGCGGTCGCGCAGATGATCGCGAGGATCCGCCCAGTCGGCATGGACGCGCCGTTGACCGATGAGAACTTCGGCGAGCTCGCGATGAGGTGCTCCGGCGAGCGAACCGTCGAGCGCACGAAGAACGAAGGACAAACGAACGCCGCGCTTTTCCGGCGCAAACAAGCGGGGGGGCAACTGTTGCCCTAGACTGAGAGCATTGAGGCACTCCAGTCCCCTCAGTCGATGCTTTAAAAGCACCGCGGGCCAGATGGCTTGCGTATGCAGGCAAACAGGGTGGAGGATATTCGCGCCCGAGACGGCGAGCTGCAGCGCGTGGTCCGCATTGCGAAGAAGAACATGCTGGCTCTTGTCGGGCGCCAGCAGGACGATTGCACGACAGGGCAATGCCGAGAGTTCGAACGGCGGTGTCGGCGACGAGGCAGGCAACCGTTCCGCAATGACCGGCAGCACATGGACGCACCAGAGCGGACACCAGAATACGACCGAAGCGCGGCCACAAGACTCCGCGAAACAGAACACCCCAGCGTGACAGGTCGCCGGCCGACGCGACCATATCGAGAAAGGATTGGAGAGACCAAGTCTTGCAATGCTGGCGCGCAGCGGTCAGATCGCGCTGGAACGCTGGATTGCGGCGTAAGAACTCCCAAGCCCACTCCCGCAGCGTCAGGCCAGCGGTGTAGTCGTATGATCTTTCATCCCGCCAATCGGCCTGATCCGCGCCAGTCAGGAGATTCATGACTGACATCCCCTGCCCGCGCCTGCGTGCGTCGAAACATTATGCCACTTCGCAAAGCATCGGCGAAGGCAGCAGACGTCGAAGACCCCGTTTCGTTGAAGCGTCAGCCATCGCCACTGTCGGCGACAGAAGATGTGCCCAAATTGCCACCAGACCGTCGAACTGGCACAGCGACGGCCAGCGCGACCTGGAATTGATCCCGTAACGGTCATCGGCTCCTGCGTCGCGATCCAGACGTCCCTTGAAGGCGCAGTAGCGCGGCAGTGGATCGCACGCTGCTTGTCGGCAAGTTGTCGTAGCGGCGGCGCCATAGGCACGGTCATCGGAGGGTCTCCTGCGGCAAGCTTTCGCCATTGGAGGCCAATCTCCCCGCTAGGGCAGCCTGTGCAGTTGCACAGGTGAAGCGGATCAATCAGGGGGAGCCATGGCGGAAACTGGATGATGGCGGCTTGAGGAGAGCGGCGTATCGAGGCGGGTGATGAAGCCTGCCAGTACCTCTCAAGGAGAGTGATACGCCATGAACGAGACTATCAACACATTGTTCGCCTTCGTCAGCCCGACGAAATCGATGATACCCTGACGGATGTACTTCGCAGCGGCGCGCGCAAATTGCTTGCGCATGCGATCGAGATGGAGGCCGAGGCGTATGCCAAGGCGGTCGACTGCCTGACGAAAGATCATATTGCGTCGCTGGCGCTCTACGATTTCCCCGCCCAACACTGGGATCATCTGCGAACGTCCAATCCCATCGAAAGCGTCTTTGCAACCGTTCGCTATCGCACGGTGCGTACCAAGGGCTCGCTATCCTCGAAAACCGCCCAGCTGATGGTCTTCAAGCTGTTGGCCGCGGCCAGGAAGTGGCGACGATTGAAAGGACAAAATCAGTTGCCGAAACTCATCGCAGGTGCCAGGTTCCTGGACGGAATCCAGGTCATCGAAACGAAGCCGCAGAGCGCCGCTTGATCAGCCTCGTCACCCAAATTCCAGCATAGCTCCATCGGAACTGCCAGCCTTCCTTGCCGATCAGGCGCATATCAGCGCTGACGATACCGAGGACGGCGATGGCGGTCACCTCCAGGCCGCCGAGTAACGACCCTCAAAACACCGCACTGGTCGAGGCCAGCCTGAACCGGTATCTTGTGCCTGCCCTCGGGAGTCGCTCTATCCACCATGTGATCGACACCGACATTGCTAACATCACCAAGAAGATCGTCGCCGGGGGTCACCCGCAAGCGGCTAACACGGCCTTCTGGTGTATGCGGGCATTTTTCAACTGGTGTCGCAAACCGCCGCAACGGCTCATCCGCGGTTTCCCCGCGAGGGATTGGAAAATCCGGATCCGGCCCCGATCGTCAAGCGCAAGCGAGTGGTGAACGATGCCGAACTGGCGGCTATATGAACGGGCTGTGAGCCCGAACCGGGCGATATCGGCTATTCGTTCGGCTCCATCGTCAAGCTGCTCATTCTGACCGGACAGAGGCGTACGGAAGTTGCCGCGATGCGTTGGTCCTCAACCTTGAAGCCGGAACATGGAACTATCGGGTGACCGCACGAAGAACGAAGAGCCTACGCTTATTCCGCTGTCCACACTGGCGGTGTCGGTCCCCCAGACGGTACCGAAGACCAATGACACGTTTTTTTCCCTGCGAGGGGCAACGAAAGAAGCCACTTCTCAGGCTACGCGAAGGGCAAGAAGGCTCTAGACGGCAAGGTCAATACTGACGGGGTGGCTTTGGAGAACTGGACCCTTCACGATCTGCGCAGGACGCTCGCGACAAATCTCGGCAGGCGGCAGGTATTGCCACACGTCATCGAGCACATACTGAATCACAAGGCGGCGTCCTTGACAGACATTGGCGAAATCTACAATCTCTATAGCAACGTCAAGGAGAAGCGCGAGGTGTTGCAGATGTGGTCAAATCACATCGAATGGCTGATCAAGCAGGCTGCGGATGACGCTCTGGCGGCGTAGCTGCTGGCATGGGCGGAAGATGCGGCGCAACAATCGTCAGAGCCTCATCGAATTGGAGAGCATGCTTGACCAGCAAATGCGCGGCCAATGCTTCGATGGCCGACCAGTGATCGAGTACTAGCCGGGCCGTGCAATCTTCGATCCGCCCCCAATCGGGGCGGCGCGGCATCAGGAACCGCAACTCACCATAGATTCGCTTGGCATCCGCGTAGTCGCTGCTCCCCTCATTCCCATCGGACGCATTCATCGCCATATCGCGCGGGTCCAGATAGCCTTCGAATGCGGATTCTGCAAAAGGACCTGCCAGACACGCAACTATCTCTTGGATCGCTTCATCGCGTTGGAAATGTCGATCCATATCGTTCTCGAAAATCGGCTTTAGCTCCGAGGTGAATCCTTGCGCTGAATAGAAAACCGTGCCTTCGACAAAACCACCGCACTCTCCGTCACCGGCGTCGGGGTAAATACTAACACTTGAGAAAGCAGGGAGTTCACGGTCGTCGTCGAACATCTGACGGTGCAAAACGATGGCGGCCACCGCGTGCCCGGCTTCGTGATGCGCCACAGACGGGAGAAGATATTGGGAGGCTACATTCATGCGGTGCGGCTCTCAGATCTAGTTTCCATCCAAGCCCTGATATCGGATTCAAGCCATGCGACTCGGCCGGGGGAGATGCGACGCCGCTTAGGGAACAGGCCTGCCTTCAGAGTCGCGCGGTCGCGCTCGAACTGCGTTCCACTGAAGTGCTTCAGGGTCTTTGCCGACTGGCCGGCGGCCCAGGCAAGTGCCCGCTCGCCTTCCACATCTTCAAGCCAAAGATAGAGATCGTCGTCGGGAGCATCCAGCGTTGGACGGACATCAAATGCGTTCATGTCCGGACAGCCTTCAGAAAGAAGGGATAGAGGCTTCCGTTTGATCGGGAACGCTTAGTGTTGGTAGCGGCGCCCACATGTTCGAAAAGCGTGATCATTGATGAGTTCTTCCAGTCGGTGCGGCATCGCAGTGCTTTTGCGC
>NZ_RZRR01000210.1:0-7133 GCF_003998555.1 Mesorhizobium sp. M7A.F.Ca.CA.002.09.1.1
AACCGATCGGCGTCGTCTCGATCATCACCCCGTGGAATTTCCCGTTCCTGATCGTCAGCCAGAAACTGCCCTTCGCGCTCGCCGCCGGCTGCACGGCGGTGGTCAAGCCGAGCGAAATGACCTCGGCCTCGACCTTCGTGCTCGGCGACATCCTGATGCAGGCCGGCCTGCCCGCCGGCGTCGTCAATATCCTGGCCGGACTTGGCGCCGATGTCGGTGCGCCGATGGTCAGCCACCCGCTGGTCGAAATGGTCTCGTTCACCGGCTCCACCCGCGTCGGCAAGATGACGATGGCATCCGCCGCGCAGTCGCTGAAGAAAGTCTCGATGGAGCTCGGCGGCAAGAACGGCCAGATCGTCTTCCAGGACGCCGACCTCGAAGCGGCCGCCGATGCGGCGGTGTTCGGCGGCTTCTTCAATGCCGGCGAGTGCTGCAATGCCGGCAGCCGGCTGATCGTGCACGAGGCGATCGCCGACGATTTTCTCAGCGCCGTCAAGGCGCTTGCCGCCAGGGTCACGGTCGGCGATCCGCTCGATGACCAAACCAAGGTCGGCGCGATGATCTCGTCCGACCATTTGGCCAAGGTTGCCGGTTACGTTGCGGCAGCCGCGACCGAGGGCAGCAGCATCTACAGCGGAGGCAAGCAATTGGCCTCCAATATCGGTCAATACCTCGATCCCACCATCATCCGCGGCGTCACCGAGGACATGGCCATAGCGCGCGAGGAAGTGTTCGGCCCGGTGCTCTCGGTGCTGACTTTTGAATCGATTGAAAAGGCGTTGCACATCGCCAACAACACGCCCTATGGTTTGTCGGCAGGCGTGTGGAGCGCCAGCATCGACACTTGCATGTCGGTCGCGCGCGGCGTGCGTTCGGGAACCGTTTGGGTGAACACGTTCATGGAAGGTTATCCCGAGCTGCCTTTCGGAGGCTACAAGCAGTCCGGTCTCGGACGCGAACTCGGCAAACGCGCCGTCGAGGATTATACCGAGGAAAAGACAATCCAGTTTCATCGCGGCCAGCGCACCGGGTGGTGGGTCGGCTGAGTTGAGAAGAACCCGGCGGCATCCGCCGGTCGTGTAATGCAACAAGGGAGGAAGTACATGTTGCGCAAACTGCTTATCGGAACGGCTCTCGCGTCGGGCCTGGCTTTCGCGGCCCACGCCGAGGACGTCAAGGAAGTCCAGATGCTGCATTGGTGGACCTCGGGCGGCGAAGCGGCTGCTCTCAACGTCCTCAAGGGTGATCTGGCCAAGGAAGGCTATGCCTGGAAGGACGTGCCGGTGGCCGGCGGCGGCGGCGATGCCGCCATGACCGCGCTGAAGGCGATGGTCGCGGCCGGCAATTATCCGACCGCCTCGCAGATGCTCGGCTACACCGTGCTCGACTATGCAGCCGCCGGCGTCATGGGCGACCTGACCGAAACGGCGAAGAAGGAAGGCTGGGACAAGTCCGTTCCGGCAGCCCTGCAGAAGTTTTCGGTCTATGACGGCAAGTGGGTCGCGGCGCCGGTCAACGTTCACTCGGTCAACTGGCTGTGGATCAACAAGGCCGTCCTGGACAAGATCGGCGGCACCGAGCCGAAGACCTTCGACGACTTCGTTGCCCTGCTCGACAAGGCCAAGGCGGCAGGCGTGATCCCGCTCGCTCTCGGCGGCCAGAACTGGCAGGAAGCCACCATGTTCGACTCCGTCGTGCTGTCGACCGGCGGACCCGAGTTCTACAAGAAGGCCTTCAACGACCTCGATGACGAGTCCCTGAAGTCCGACACGATGAAGAAGTCGTTCGACAATCTGGCCAAGCTCGTCACCTATGTCGACCCCAACTTCTCGGGCCGCGACTGGAACCTTGCCACCGCCATGGTCATCAAGGGCGATGCCCTGGTGCAGGTCATGGGCGACTGGGCGAAGGGCGAGTTCCACGCCGCCAACAAGACCCCGGGCACCGACTTCCTGTGCTATCGCTTCCCGGGCACCGACGGCTCGGTGATCTACAACTCCGACATGTTCGGCATGTTCAATGTTCCCGACGACCGCAAGGCCGCCCAGGTCGCACTGGCCACCGCCACCCTGTCGAAGAGCTTCCAGTCGGCCTTCAACGTCGTCAAGGGTTCGGTTCCGGCCCGTACCGACGTTCCGGACACCGACTTCGACGCTTGCGGCAAGAAGGGCATCGCCGACCTGAAGGCAGCCAATGAAGGCGGCACGCTGTTCGGCTCGCTGGCCCAGGGTTATGGCGCGCCTCCGGCAGTCGCCAATGCCTACAAGGACGTCGTTTCGAAGTTCGTCCATGGTCAGATCAAGACCTCGGACGAAGCCGTGACCGAGCTGGTCAAGGCGATCGACGACGCCAAGTAAGCGCCACGCGCCAAAAACGCCTTCCCCGCTCCGGCGGGGAAGGCCCAGATCCGCGAACATAGATCCGCGAAGCTGGTTGGCCGCGAGTCGACGGGAGGAGCCCCATGAGCACGGTAGCGACAAGCCAGATCAAGCTGACGCCGGAGCATGCGCGGCCACGCGCCTCGGTGCGCTCGCGCCTGCAGGACGCATTGCCGAAGATCGTGCTGGCGCCGAGCTTCGCCATCACCATCGTCTTCGTCTACGGCTTCATCCTGTGGACGATCTATCTGTCCTTCACCAATTCCAAGACCTTCCCGTCCTATGTCCTAACCGGCTCGCGCGCCTATCAGCGGCTGTGGGGCTGGACCTTCGACACAGACCCGCCGTCGAGCTGGTACACGTCGATCACCAATATGGGTATTTTCGGTTTCCTCTACATCGCAATCTGCCTGGCGCTCGGCCTGTTCCTGGCCATCCTGCTCGACCAGAAGATCCGCGGCGAAGGCGTGTTGAGGCCGATCTATCTCTATCCGATGGCGCTGTCCTTCATCGTCACCGGCGTCGCCTGGAAATGGTTCCTCGATCCCGGCCTCGGTCTCGAGCAGACCTTGCATCAATGGGGTTGGACGAGCTTCCATTTCGACTGGATCAAGAATAAGGATTTCGTCATCTACACGGTGGTCATTGCCGGCGTCTGGCAGGCCTCCGGCTTCATCATGGCGATGTTCCTGGCCGGCCTGCGCGGCATCGACGGCGAGATCATGAAGGCGGCGCAGATCGACGGCGCCACCAACTTCCAGCTCTATCGCCGCATCGTCATCCCGCTGCTGCGGCCGATCTTCCTGTCGGCCTTCATCGTGCTCGCGCACCTCGCCATCAAGTCCTACGATCTCGTGGTCGCACTGACCAGCGGCGGGCCCGGCGGCTCGGCGTGGCTGCCGTCCAACTTCATGTATGAGTACACGTTCAAGCGCAACGAAATGGCCGTCGGCTCGGCCAGTGCGGTGATCATGCTGATGACCATCGTCGCCATCATCGTGCCCTATCTCTATTCGGAACTGCGGGAGAAGCCGCGATGAGCGCCGTCACCACTCCCGCCCGCCAGGCCTCCGGCGGCGTCAACGTCAAGACCCTCAACCGCATCGTCATCTACGGGCTGCTGGCGCTGTTTGCGCTGTTTTACCTGATGCCGCTGTTCGTCATGCTGGTGACCTCGTTCAAGACCATGGACGAGATCCAGAACGGCAACATGCTGGCGCTGCCCAAGGCGCCGACCTTCGACCCGTGGCTGAAGGCGTGGGGCGAGACCTGCGTCGGCCTCACCTGCGCCGGCATCAAGGGCTATTTCTGGAACTCCATCAAGATGGTGGTTCCGGCCGTTCTGATCTCGACCATGCTGGGCGCGCTGAACGGCTACGTGCTGACGAAATGGCGTTTCCGCGGCGCAACGCTGGTGTTCGGGCTGATGCTGTTTGCCTGCTTCATTCCGTTCCAGTCGGTGCTGTTGCCGATGGCGACCATCCTCGGCAGCCTCGGCCGCTTCGGCGTCACACTGCAGAACTCGGTCGGAACGAGCTTCGGTCTCGGCAACCCGACGGTCAACCTGGTCTTCGTCCACGTCGTCTACGGCATCGGCTTCACCACGCTGTTCTTCCGCAACTACTACGAGGCGTTTCCGACCGAACTGGTCAAGGCGGCACAGGTCGACGGCGCCTCCTTCTTCCAGATATTCCGCCGCATCATGCTGCCGAACTCGATGCCGATTTTCGTCGTCACCGTCATCTACCAGTTCACCAACATCTGGAACGACTTCCTGTTCGCCTCGGCTTACGCCGGCACCGGCGACGCGATGCCGATGACGGTGGCGCTCAACAACGTCGTCAACACCTCGACCGGCGTCGTCGAATACAACGTCAACATGGCCGCCGCGATGATCGCGGCACTGCCCACCCTTCTCGTCTATGTGCTCGCCGGCCGCTACTTCGTGCGCGGTCTCATGGCTGGCGCCGTCAAAGGATGATCTGATGGCTTTTCTGGAAATTGATGGTCTGAGAAAGCGCTTCGGCCAGGTCGAGATCCTGAAAGGGATCGATGTCGAGCTCGAGAAAGGCGGTTTCCTGGTGCTGGTCGGCCCTTCCGGCTGCGGCAAGTCCACTTTGCTCAACACCATCGCCGGCCTGGAGACGATCACCTCGGGCGAAATCCGGGTCGACGGCCGCGCCATCAACGATCTGCACCCCTCCAAGCGCGACATCGCCATGGTGTTCCAGAGCTATGCGCTCTACCCGAACATGACGGTGGCCGGAAACATCTCCTTCGGCATGGAGATGCGCGGCGTGCCGGCGGCGGAGCGCCAGAAGGCGATCGACAAGGTGGCCAAGGTGCTGCAGATCGGCCACCTCTTGCAGCGCAAGCCGAGCCAGCTTTCGGGCGGCCAGCGCCAGCGCGTCGCCATGGGCCGGGCGCTGGTGCGCGACCCCAAACTGTTCCTTTTCGACGAGCCTTTGTCCAACCTCGACGCCAAGCTGCGCGTCGACATGCGCATCGAGATCAAGCGCCTGCATGCCACCACCGGCACCACCATCGTCTACGTCACCCACGACCAGATCGAGGCGATGACGCTGGCGACCAAGATCGCGGTCATGCGGGATGGCGAGGTGCAGCAGTTCGGCACGCCGGCCGAAATCTACAACAACCCGAGCAATCTCTTCGTCGCCGACTTCATGGGCTCGCCGGCGATGAACCTGATCCCGGCGACGATCGGTACGTCAGGCAATGCGTTGTCCGTCGTGCTGCAGCGCGAGGCGCGCGAGCCGATCAACCTGCCGATGGCCAATGCGCCGGCGGGCCTGTCGGCATTCCAGGGCAAGCCGATCATCTTCGGTGTCCGTCCCGAAGCCCTGACCGATCCGGAAGGTGCCGAGCGCAACGCCTCGCACATCGCAACCGCGGACTGTCACATCGAGGTCGTCGAGCCGGCAGGTTCGGACACCTTCGCCGTCACCAATCTCGGCGGCAAGGGCGTGGTGGCGCGGCTGCGCGCCGACGCCAACATTCAGCCGGGCACCAACACGCCGCTCGCCTTCAACCTGACAAAGGCGGTGTTCTTCGATCCGGCGACCGAGACCCGTATTCGCTAATGTATGTCGCCCAAAAGTGGATCCGGTTTTGGGGCAACGACATGCATCAAAACAAAAAACTAAAGCGCGTCGGGACGCGATTTAGGCCATGAGAAATCCGGACATCGTCATCATCGGCTCCGGCATCGGCGGCGCCACGATCGCTTCCGGCCTTGCCGGCAGCGGCGCCTCGATCTTGATGCTCGAGCGCGGCGAGCCGTTGCCGGCGACGCCGCACGCGCGCGACACGCGCTCGATCTTCGTCGACGGCCATTATAGGCCGAAGGAGATGTGGCGTGAGGCCGGCGGCGCCGCCTTCAACCCCGGCAATTATTATTATGTCGGCGGCAATTCGAAGTTCTATGGCGCGGTGCTGATCCGCTACCGCAAGGAAGATTTCGCCGCCATGGAGCACTTTGGCGGGGTCTCGCCGGCATGGCCGTTCTCCTATGAGGAATTCGAGCCCTGGTATTCGAAAGCCGAACAGCTGTTTCGCGTGCGCGGTGCACTGGGCGAGGATCCGACCGAGCCGTTCCATTCGATCCCCTACGCCTACAAGCCGGTGCCCGACGAGGCGCCGATCGCCCGCGCCCGCGCCGAGCTGAAAAACCTCGGCCTGCATCCGGCCTCGCTGCCGCTCGGCGTCGACATCGACACCTGGCTGAAAGAGGGCAAGACCGGCTGGGACGCGTTTCCCAACACCGGCCAGGGCAAGGTCGACGCGCAGACAGGACCGCTGACGGCGGCCCTGAAGGACACCAACATCCGGCTCGAGACCGGCTGTTATGTCGAGTACCTGGAGGCATCGACCGACGGCAAAACCATTGCTGCCATCCACTATCGGCAGAATGGTGAGCTGAAAAAGGTGGCGCCGAAACTGGTCATCCTCTCCGCTGGCGCGGTCAATTCCGCCGTCATCCTGCTGCGCTCGCCTTCGGCCGATGGCAATGGTCTTGCCAACCGCTCCGATCAGGTCGGGCGCAATTTCATGAACCACAATTCCAGCGCCATGCTGGCGATCGATCCGCGCCGCCGCAACGATGCCGTCTACCAGAAGACGCTGATGCTCAACGACTACTATCTGTCCGACGGCAAGGGCGGTAAGCCGCTGGGGAACGTCCAACTGCTCGGCAAGATCGACGGCAACATGCTGCGGGCCAATGTCAAGTACACGCCGGGATTCGCGCTCGACTTCATGGCCGGCCACGCCGTCGACTGGTACCTGATGTGCGAAGACCTGCCCGACCCGGAAAGCCGCATCATGGTCGACGGCAAGGACATCGTCATGCAGTGGCGGCGCTCCAACATGCAGTCGCTCGACGGGCTGAACAAGGTAATGCGCGAAAACTTCCGCGCCTGCGGCTATCCCATCGTGCTGTCGCGCCCCTTCGACAAGCGCACGCCGTCGCATCAATGCGGCACGATCAAGATGGGCGACGATCCGGCGACGGCGGCGCTCGACCCCTACTGCCGCTCCTTCGACCACCGGAACCTGTTCGTCGTCGACGCCGGTTTCCTGCCGAACTCGGCGGCGGTCAACCCAGCGCTGTCGATTGCAGCCCAAGCGCTGCGCGTTGCTGACCACATCCGCAAGACGGACCTCGCCGCATGACCCGCCCCGCCGCTATCGTCACCGGCGGCGCGCGCGGCATCGGCCTCGCCTGCGCCCAGGCAC
>NZ_RZRR01000211.1:0-7117 GCF_003998555.1 Mesorhizobium sp. M7A.F.Ca.CA.002.09.1.1
GCATATGGATGTCGACGCCATCGCCTTCACCGGTTCCGGCCCGGTCGGCAGGCGGCTGCTCGAATATTCCGCTCGCTCCAATCTGAAGCGCGTCTTCCTCGAACTCGGCGGCAAGTCGCCGAACATCGTCTTTGCCGACGCCCCGGACCTGAAACAGACAGCGGTCGTCTCGGCCAATGGCATCTTCCGCAATTCCGGCCAGGTCTGCGTCGCCGGCTCGCGGCTTCTCGTCCAGTCAGCGGTCTACGACCGCTTCATGGACGAACTGCTCTCGGCAACCATGCGGCTCAAAGTCGGCGATCCGCTTGATCTCACCAGCGATGTCGGCGCGGTATCGAGCGCCGAACAGCTGGACAAGAACCTCGGTTTCGTCGCCAGGGCCACGGAAGAAGGTGCCCGTCTCGTCACCGGCGGCCAGCGGATGCTGACCGAGACCGGTGGCAGCTACATGGCGCCAACGATCTTCGAGAATGTCATGCAGGACATGCAGTTGGCGCGCGAGGAGGTGTTCGGGCCGGTGCTCGGCGTCATGCGCTTCGAGACCGAGGAGGAGGCGGTTCGGCTTGCCAATTCGACCGTCTACGGGCTTGCCTCCGCGGTGTGGACCGCCAATCTCTCCACCGCGCATCGCATGGTGCGCGCCATCAATGCCGGCGTCGTCCACGTCAACACCTATGGCGGCGCCGACATCACCGTGCCGCTCGGCGGCGTCAAGCAGTCCGGCTTCGGCCGCGACAAGTCGCTGCACGCGCTGGAGAAATATTTGGAACTGAAGGCGGCCTGGATCGCGCTTTGACGGCACGCTGAGCTCTCTGAGAATCTGACGACCTCCAGACGCGCGCAAGATCGCGCCGCGATCCGCTGCGGCCGGCCAAGCAGCGGCTTTTGCTCACGCTCTTGAAAATTTTGAGAGAATATTCCCGGCTTTGGCGAGAATGGCGAAACGCGTTCTTTGATAAACTTGATAGAATTTCTGAGGATGCGACCAAGGCTAGGCAATCCGCCTCGCTGCCATGACTTCACAACCGCAGAGATCAATCATGACTGACTTCAAGAACACTTTGCCATCTTCCCCCGGGTCAACCGTCAACCGGCGCAGTGGCCTTGCTCTGCTGTTCGCCTCAGTCGTCGCGATCGGCAGCCTGATTGCACCGCATGCGTCGTTTGCCGAGGACAAGAAGGCGATCAAGGTCGGCATCATCAGCGGCGAGGACGAGGACGTCTGGCGCGTCGTCGTCGCGCAAGCCGCCGAAAAGGGCCTTGCCATCGAGACGGTGGTATTCAACGACTACACCCAGCCCAACGAAGCGCTGGAGCGCGGCGAGATCGACGCCAACGCCTTCCAGCACCAGCCCTATCTCGACAACCAGATCAAGACGCAAGGCTACCACATCGTCCGTGTCGGCTATACCGGCGTCTGGCCGATCGGCCTCTACTCTAAGAAGTTCAGCAAGGTTGCCGACCTGCCCGAGGGCGCGGTCATTGGCGTGCCCAACGACCCATCCAATGAAGGCCGGGCGCTGCGCGTGCTGCAGAACGAGGGCGTGATCAAGCTCAGGGATGGCACCGGCATTCTGGCCACCACCGCCGACATCGCCGAGAACGCGAAGAAGGTGGTGATCAAGGAACTTGACGCCGGTATCGTCGGCCGCTCGGTCGAGGATCTCGATGCGGCCGTGGTCAACACCGACTGGGCGCTGAAAAGCGGCCTGTCGCCGGAAAACCGCATCGCGCAGGAGCCTATCGCCGACAATCCCTACCGCAACTTCATCGCGGTGAAGACCGGTAACGAGAACGAGGCCTGGGTGAAGACGCTGGTGGCTTCCTATCAGAACGAGGCGGTGAAGGCCGAGTTCGACAAGGTCTACAAGGGCACCGGCCTCAGCGCCTATTGATCCGGTCCTCGGCCGGAAGCCCGGTTCGAGAGCAACAGCGGTCCGCGCTCAGGCGCGGGCCGCGATTGCGTTTTCGGGAACAGGAATATTCATGAACCAGCATATCACGGCATCCGGGGAGACCGCCGATCCGACCCAGACCCGGCCCGACGCATCTCAGGATGTCGTGCGCCTTGTCGACCTGAAGCGCCATTTCGGTGTGACGGCGGCGCTCGACGGCATTTCGCTGACCGTGCGCAAGGGCGAGATCCTCGGTATCATCGGCCGCAGCGGCGCCGGCAAATCGACGCTGATCCGCTGCCTGAACGGGCTGGAACGGCCTGACTCCGGCGAGGTGTTCATCGAGGGCCGCGAGATCAGCCGGCTCGGCGAGCGCGACCTGCAGCCGCTGCGGCGGCGCATCGGCATGATCTTCCAGCATTTCAACCTGCTGTCGGCCAAGACCGTCGAGGACAATGTGGCGCTGCCGCTGAAGATCGAGGGCCGGCCGAAAGCCGAGAGGCTGAAGCGCGCCGCCGAACTGCTCGATCTTGTCGGCCTGTCGGAGAAAGCCAAGGCCTATCCGGCGTCGCTGTCGGGCGGCCAGAAGCAACGGGTCGGCATCGCCAGGGCGCTTGCCGCGCGCCCGGCGCTGCTCCTGTCGGACGAAGCCACCTCGGCGCTCGATCCGGAGACGACGCGCTCCATCCTCGCACTGCTCAAGGACATCAACCGGCAGCTTGGCCTGACCATCCTTTTGATCACCCATGAGATGGAGGTGATCCGTTCCATCGCCGACCGCGTGGCGTTGATCGACGCCGGACGCATCGTCGAGCAAGGGCCGGTCTGGTCGGTGTTTGCCGACCCACGCTCCGAGATCACACGCAGCCTGCTCGGCGCCATCAGGCCGCAGCTGCCGGCCGAGCTGGCAGCGCGGCTGCTGCCGGCGGCCGGTGCGGAAACCATCCTGCGCGTCGACGTGGCCGGCGAGGCGGCAAGCGGCCCGCTGCTGTCCGACCTTGCGATTGCGGTTCCGGGCGCCTTCCGCCTCGTCCATGGCGGCATCGACCATATCCAGCAGCAGCCGGTCGGCACGCTGTTCCTTTCGGTTCCCGGCAGCGATGCAAATCATCTTGCTGACATCATCACATTCCTGAAGGCTCGCCAGGCGCGGGTGGAGGTGCTTGGCCATGTCGCCAATCCTGTTTGAACTTCTGCTGCGTTCGATCTGGGAGACGGTGCTGATGACGGCCGCCTCCGGCCTCATCTCGCTGGTCTTCGGCCTGCCGCTCGGCCTGGCGCTGATTGCTACCGAACGCGGCGGCATTGCCGAAAGCCTTTGGGTGAACCGGGCGCTCGGCGCCATCATCAACGGTTTCCGCTCGGTGCCCTTCATCATCCTTCTGGTGGCGCTGATCCCGGTGACGCGGCTGATCGTCGGCACCTCGATCGGCACATGGGCAGCCATCGTGCCGCTGTCGATCGCCGCCACGCCCTATTATGCGCGCATCGCCGAAGTGTCGCTGCGCGAAGTCGATCGCGGGCTGATCGAGGCGGCGCGCGCCATGGGCGGCAACCGCTGGACGATCATCCGCGAGGTGCTGGTGCCAGAAGCCCTGCCCGGCATCGTCGCCGGCTTCACGGTGACGCTGGTGACGCTGATCGGTGCGTCAGCCATGGCCGGCGCGATCGGCGCCGGCGGCCTCGGCGACCTCGCCATCCGCTACGGCTACCAGCGTTTTGAGACGTCGGTGATGATCGCAGTGGTCATCGTGCTGATCATCCTGGTCTGCGGCATCCAATGGGTGGGGGATCGGTTGGTGGCGAGGCTGGATAGACGGGGGTGATTGTTAGGCCGACGAACTAGGCGATGATATCTTCTATCAGTGCTTGCAATGACGCTTCTGAACCGCTGAAACTGTCGATCATGGCTTGAATGACGCGATCCCGTCAAGGATGTCGTCATTGAATGTCAGGCCCGCGTGCTCGGCGAGCATCGCAAGGAAGGTGAGCTGGGTTCGGCCGTTGCCTTCGCGAAACGGATGCACGGCGTTGATCTCCGCGACGATGTGCGCCAGATGCTTCGCAAAGCTGGTGCCGTCGAGATGAGCTAAGCGGTCGGGATTGCCGAGTTCGCGAAAGACCCGCGCCATCTCGGTGGCGATGTGTTCGGGATAGCAGAACCAATTGCCGGCCTTGCCGATGCGGATGGTGCGCGGCTGACCGGCCCAGCCACACATCCTGGAACAGGTGCCGGTGCAGGCCGAGATAGTGACGGTAGTCGAGTTCGCCTGCCGGCAATGGCTCGTCAGCGCGAGTCAGGAACAGCGCGAGCTCGACTTCATCAAGCTCAGCCTGGTCGCGGATGTCCAACAGGTTAATGAGCACCGTCGTGCCGGGGTAGCACAGCGGATCGAACTCAGCGGCGTAGACCAACGTCTATTTCTTCTTGCGGATTTCTTCCTTGATGAGCGAACGCCGCTCATCACCGGACAGTCCGTGTCGTACGCCTAGGGCGAGTAATTTCGCCATGCGAGGCGATAAGGTCATGCCTTCCACGGCGCTGATTTTCTCGCCGCGCTCGCTGGTCAGCACGAACTGGCCGGTCTTGGCTGAACGGCTGGCTCGTGAGCTAGGAGACTTCATTTCGAGACAATATCATAACCATTGAGGAGAGACCAAAATGATTTCCAGGGTAAGCCCAGTTAGCCGCGCAACCTCCCCCCCTCGGGATCGAAGAACGGTATCGGCGCCACGACCGCCCGGCTCGGCCTGCCATCGATGTCTATGCTGAGTTCGGTGCCAATCGCGGTGAAAGGCAGCCGCAGGTGCGCCGTGGCCAGCACCTTGCCCAGGGAATAGCCGTGATCGCTGTAGGTGACGATGCCGGCGTCCTCGCCATCGGCCAGGACCCTGGCATCGGTGGCGGCCGGCGTGTCGCCGTCGAGGATCAGGCCGACCCATTGCTCGTCGAGGCCCTTGTCGCGGACCTTGAGCAACGCTTGCCGGCCGACGAAATCGCCCTTGTCGAACTTGATCCAGCGGTCGAGGCCGACATGGAACGGGGTGCGGCTCTCGTCCATGTCGATGCCGTGCGCCGGATAGGCCTTTTCCAGGCCCAGCGTGAACATTGCCAGCACGCCATAGGGTTTCAGGCCAAAGTCCCGGCCGGTCCGCATCAGCGCGTCCCAGACCGAAGCGGCCTCGTCGGCCGGCACGAACAGCTCGAAGCCGAGCTCGCCGGTGACCCCGGTGCGCGAGATCAGCACCCGCGTGCCGTTGATGTGGCCTGACGTGAACGACCAGCGTTTCAGCCCGTCCAGATCGGCATCCGAGATCATCGCCTTCAACAGTTCGCGCGAGCGCGGGCCCTGGATGGTCGGGAAGGCGATGGCTGCGGTTATGTCGGTGACATAGGCCTTGCGACCCTGCGCGTGATGCAACAGCCAGGGCAGCATCTTCAGGCGGTTGACCGAGCCGGTTACCAGCATGAAGTGCTCCGGACCCAACCGAAACACGGTGAGGTCGTCCATGATGCCGCCATCCTCGCGGCAGACCGTGGAATAGCGGACCTGGCCCGGTTTCATGGCAGCGGCATTATTGACGATGACATGGTTGACCAGCGCCTCGGCGTCCGGCCCCTTGATGTCCATCTTGCCCATGGTGCTGAGATCCTGCACGCCGACATTTTTGCGGGTGTTCAGATGCTCGTCGGCAATGCCGGAATAGGTTTTAGCGGAGATGAAATCGCCCCCGACACGACCCATGGTCGCGCCCAGCCCGACGATGCTGCTGTAGAAAGGGGAACGCCGCTCAGCCAAGGAAGTCTCCATCATTCAAGAAAAACGGCAGCGCCAGCCGGCGCTGCCGGAAGGCATGTTGTCGTCTCAGCTGCCGTAGACGTCGAAGGAGAAGTACTTGTCGTTGATTTCCTTGTACTTGCCATTGGCGCGCAGCGCGTCGATGGCCGCATTGAGCTTGTCGGCCAGTTCCTTATTGCCCTTTTGCAGCGCGATGCCGACGCCAGGGCCGTGAATGGCCGGATCGGCGGTCAGCGTGCCGAGCAGCTTGCAGCAGGCGCCGTCTGGCTTCTTCAACCACTCGGTCAGGATGATCGAGCCGTCCATCATCGCGTCGAGGCGGCCATTGGCCATGTCGGTGCGGGCATCGTCGCCCGTCGGATAGGCTTTGACCGTCGAGCCTGCATATTTCTGGTCGGCGAATTTCTGGTGGATGGTCGCGGTCTGCACGCCGAGCGCCTTGCCTTTCAGATCATCGGGCGACGTGCCCGCGATGGTCGAATCCTTGGGCACGGCGATAGCCGGCGGCGTCTGGTAGTATTTGTGGGTGAACTCGACCTTCTCGGCCCGCTCGGGTGTGATGGTGATGTTGATGATCGCGTCGAACTTGCCGGCCTGCAGCGCCGGGATCGAGCCATCGAAATCCTGCACGCTGAACTCACACTCGGCCTTCATCTCAGCACACAGCGCCTTCCCCAGCTCGATGTCGAAGCCGCCCAGCGTGCCGTCGGCACTGGCGTAGTTGAAGGGCGGATAGGCGCCCTCGGTACCGATCCTGAGTTTTTTGTCCTGGGCGGAGGCGGCACCAGTGGCAAGGGTGAGGGCGACGGAAGCGGCAAGCACGAAACGACCGAAAAGACGCATGTTCGAGATCCCCGTTGAAAGCGGGAAGTCTACGGTCTTCCAGGCGCGCGGCGGAGACGGAAACGACATGCGCTGCGGCGATCACGGCGCGGCGAGCAGACCAGGCGAGCGATCGGTGATGTGTTAGCCGACGCGCTGCTTGTCGGTGGCCGTCCGGTCGATGGCCAACTCCCCGGCCGAGAGGACAACGCCAAACTTTTCGGTGGCTTCCTCTGATGTGTAGTACCCCAGCGCCACGTCGCGCAGCACAAGATCGGCATCGCGCTGCAGCGGATCGCCATAGCCGCCGCCGCCCGGCGTGCCGACGCGCACGCGGTCGCCGGCCTTGAGCGCAATGTCCTGTTCTTTGGACAAATGCGGCGGCACGTGTTCCTCGCCGTTGCGGAAGACGGTCACCGTGTTGACGGCGCCGTCCTTGCCGCCAAGCGCGCCCTGCGGGCCGAACCGGCCATGGTCCATGACGAAGGAAGCGCGGGCGTCGCCGCGCAGGATTTCCACCTCATAGGCGAGGCCGAAACCGCCGCGATGCTTGCCGGCGCCGCCGGAGCCTTCACGCAAGGCGTAGTGGCGGTAGAGCAC
>NZ_RZRR01000212.1:0-7098 GCF_003998555.1 Mesorhizobium sp. M7A.F.Ca.CA.002.09.1.1
GCTGGAACAGCACGCCAACCCGCATGTCGATGCGCAGACGCTCGGCATCATCAGCCTTCTCGATATCGACGCCGAACAGCCTGATCGTGCCCGACTGCTTGCGTGTCAGGCCGAGAATGGTGCGCAGCAGAACGGATTTGCCAGCACCCGAGGCGCCGACAAATCCAAGGATTTCGCCGCGCCTTATGTCGAGCGACAGTCTGTCGAGGATAAGCTTGTCGGCAAAGGAAACGCTGATGTCGTGCGCGGAAAGCACGATATCGCCCTCGCCCGCGTCATCCGCCAATGCACCCGCCCTTTTCCTGTTTCGCAGCTTCATCTCAGAACTCGATCGCTGCGTAGAACATGGCAAAAAGCCCGTCGAGGATGATGACGACGAAGATCGACTTCACCACCGAAGCGGTAACATGCTGGCCGAGCGATTCGGCGCTGCCGCCGACCTTCATGCCTTCGACCGAGGCAATCGTGCCGATGATCATGGCCATGAACGGCGCCTTGATCAGGCCCGCAAAGATGGTGCTGAGATCGATGGCGACGCGCAGCCGGTCGATGAAGGCGGCGGGCGGGATGTCGGAATAGAGCCAGGCAGCCAGGATGCCGCCGCCGAGTGCGGCGAAATTGGCGATGATGGTCAGGCACGGCAAGGCGATGACCAGCGCCACGAGCCGCGGAAAGACCAGGACGCCGATCGGGTTGAGCCCGATGACCTTCAGCGCGTCGACCTCCTCGCGCATCTTCATCGAGCCGATCTCGGCGGTGATCGCGCTGCCGGAGCGGCCGGCGATCATGATCGCCGTCATCAGCACGCCGAGTTCGCGCAGGATCAGCACGCCGACGAGGTCGACGACGAAGATATCGGCGCCGAAATAGCTGAGCTGATAGGCGCCCTGCTGGGCGACGATGGCGCCGACGATCGCCGACATCAGCACCACCACCGGAATGGCGCCGACGCCCATACGGTCGATCTGGTTGAAAATCGCCGCCGGGTTGACGGCATGGCCACGGCCGAGCTTCATCTGCGCGCCACGGATGGTGGCGCCGAGGATGTTCATCGAGGCCAGAAAATCGTCGCGCATCTCGTAGACCCGGCGGCCAACCGCCTCCAGCGCGCGAATGACGATGTTGGGCGGTCGCACCGGGCCGGATTCGGGTTCGCGCCGCACGGCCTCGCCGACAGCTTCGAGCAGGATCGAAGCGATCTCGCTCTGGCCTTGCATCTGGATTTCGACACCCTTCTTCTCGAAGGCGCTGACCAGCCGGTCGATCAGCCAGGCGCCGGCAGTGTCCATCTTCTCGATCTTGGAAACATCGAGCGCCAAGATTTTGAAGCCGCTTCGCTTTTCGATCTTGCGCATGTCGGCGTCGACGAGTGCAACGGTCCGTGTCGTCCAGATTCCGGAGAAAGCGCAGCCAAGAACGCCGTCCTCCTCGCCGATCGCCACGCGCGGTTCGTGGTCAGCCTCCCCTGCGGTCGTGCCGCTTGCGTCGCGCTTGCCGATGGTCAACATGGCGTCCTGTTTAGCCTGACGGGTCTGACCTGTCGATTTGCCGACAACGCTTGTCGCACAGCAGGAGCAGAAAAATATGGCGCGTGTCATTTCGGTCGAGGCCGAGCGTTTTCCCATCGCCGGAACCTTCACCATTTCGCGCGGTTCCAAGACCGAAGCCGAAGTGATCTCCTGCACGATCAGCGACGGCGGCCATTTCGGCCGCGGCGAATGCGTCCCCTACAAGCGCTATGGCGAGACGATTGAGGGCGTGCGCGAGGCGATCGACGCCATGCGCGGCCGGATCGCCGATGGCATCAGCCGCAGCGCCTTGCTCGATGCCATGCCGGCCGGAGCCGCCCGCAACGCCTTAGACTGCGCCCTATGGGATCTGGAGGCGAAGCTCAGCGGAACATCGGTGGCGGTTGCGATAGGTGCTGTTCCCTTGCAGGCGCTCGAAACCGCCTACACGCTGTCGCTGGGCGAGCCGGAGGCGATGGCGGCGCAGGCCCGCGCCAATGCGGCGCGGCCGCTGCTCAAGGTCAAGATCGGCGGCGACAACGACATTGCCCGCATCCGGGCGGTCAGGCAGGCAGCGCCAGACAGCCGCATCATCCTCGACGCCAATGAGGGCTGGAGCGACGACAACATCGTTGCGAACCTCGCCTTTGCCGCCGAACAAAGCATCGCGCTGATCGAACAGCCGCTGCCGGCCGGTCATGACGAGATCCTGCGCCATATCGCCCATCCGGTGCCGATCTGCGCCGATGAAAGCGTGCACGAGGCTAAGAATCTCGAAGCGCTTGTCGGTCTTTACGATGCCGTCAACATCAAGCTCGACAAGTCGGGGGGCCTGACGGCGGCACTGGTGCTGCGCGATCGCGCCCGCGAACTCGGTTTCGGCGTGATGGTCGGCTGCATGGTCGGCACCTCATTGGCGATGGCGCCAGCGGTGCTGCTTGCCCAGCATGCCGATTTCGTCGACCTCGACGGTCCGCTGCTGCTTGCCCGCGACCGGGTACCGGGCCTTGTCTACCAGGGATCGCTGGTGTCACCGCCCGATACGGCGCTCTGGGGCTGAGCGCGCAGCAAGGCCGATCAGCGCCAGTCCGATCAACGCAATCGGGATCATGGCAAAGAAGCCGTCGACACCGAGACGGTCGTAGAGCGGGCCGGACGCCAGCGTCACCACCGCCATGAAGAAGCCGTTGGAGAAATAGGCAATGCCTTGCGCGGCACCTGTCCGCTCCTCGGAGATCGTTTCGCCGATCATCTTCTGCAGCCCGATCAGCCCCAGCGCCACCGAGACCGAGTGCAGCGACTGGACAGCGAAGAAGCCGGGAATGCCGAGGCCGAGCGGCCAGACCAGCGGAAAGGCGATCCAGCGCACGATGGAGCCGATTCCGGCCATCACCATGACCGACACGACGGAGAACCGGCCGAAAAAGCGGGTGAACATCATGAACATGCAGACTTCCGACACCACGCCCCAAGCCCATAAGAGACCGACTACCGAATCGCCGAGGCCGATCGACTTCCAGTAGATGGAGACGAAACCGTAGAGGAATGCGTGGCTGGCGGTGATGACGCCGACGCCCGTGGAAAAATACAGGAAATACGGGTTGAGAAGCTTCGGCGCTGAATGCTGGATGTCGGTGGCCGACAGCGGCGAGGCGCGCCGCGGACGGCCAAGGCGCGGCGCCAGCAGGCCGGCGGCAAGGGCGGCGGCAAACGCCACCAGAATGATAACCGGAACGGCTTGTGAACCGGTTACCGACAGAATGAAGCCGCCGGCGATATTGGCGAACAAATAGGAAATCGAGCCCCATTTGCGCATGCTTGTGTAGTTCGAACCGAAGCGGCGGACACCCGAAAGAGCCAGCGAATCGGCGATCGGCGAATGCGGCGTCCAGACGATGGTCAGCGTCAGCGAGACCGCCAGCACCATCGCATAGGTGGGTGTCAGGAAATAACCTGCCGACAAAAGCAGCGACGCAGCCATCAGCGCGACATAGACATCGGCGCGGTCCCTGGCACGGTCGGCCAGCGCGGTCAGCAGCGGCGTCGTCACCACGCGCAGGAACATCGGCGCCGCCAGAATGACCGCGATCTGCTCGGCATGAAAACCCTTGGCCTGCAGCCACAACGGAAAATACGGCAAATGCGTTCCGAGCGGCACGAAAAGCGTCGCGAACATCAGGCTCATGCGCAGTTCGAAATGGCGCGGCTTGACGAGTTGTTCGGGCGAGAGCTGCGGCAGGGACATGAATCGATCCAATCGCGCTGTATTCGGCCGGAGGGCAACGCGTATCGATCCCTTAACATGGACGAAAACCGGACGAAACCGGTTGGACTAATTGATTGATTCCGAAGCCGAAAGGACTTCGGACTAGGCCGCCTGCCCTACCCGGTCCTCGATGAGCAGCGGGATAAAGGGCTCGTCCGGCACCTCGGGCAGCACCTGCGCCCAAGTCAGGATTTCCATGCGGCCGTCAAAATGCTCGACCACAGCCGTACAACTTTCCACCCAGTCGCCGGTGTTGATGTACTGGACATCGCCAAAATTTTCGATGACGGCATGATGGATGTGGCCGCAGATGACGCCATCGACATGCGAACGGCGCGCCTCGTCGGCAAGCATGGTCTGGAACGAGCCGATGAAGTTCACCGCCTTCTTGACGTTGTGCTTGGCCCAAGACGAAAAGGACCAATAAGGCAGGCCGAGCAGCTGGCGCAGCCGCGTCACCACGCGGTTGACCAGCATGGCCGCGTCATAGGCGTGGTCACCGAGATAGGCGAGCCAGCGCGCATTGTGGACCACGGTGTCGAACTGGTCGCCATGGATGACGAGCAGCCGCTTGCCGTCGGCGGTCTCGTGGATGGCGCGATCGGCAACGACGATGCCGCCGAAATGCACGCCCTGGAACTGGCGGGCGAACTCGTCATGGTTGCCGGCGATGTAGGTGATGTTGGCGCCCTTGCGCGCTTTGCGCAGCAGTTTCTGCACGACGTCGTTGTGGCTTTGCGGCCAATGCCAGCTCCGTCGCAGCCGCCAGCCATCAACGATGTCACCCACCAGATAGATGATATCGGCATCGTGATATCGAAGGAAATCGATCAGGAACTCGGCCTTGGCCGCCTTCGAGCCCAGATGGACGTCGGAAATGAACATGCTGCGGAAAGTGCGGGGCTCTTGGCCGGACATCGCGATTTCACCGTTGCTTTCGCGAGCCTATGCCCCGATTCATGCAACAATCGTATGACGGTTGCGATTGGTCCAGCCGAAGGACTAGCTTGCCGGCCAAATCACAGGAGAAATCGTCATGGATCTTGGTATCCGCGGAAAGAAGGCCATCGTCTGCGCTTCGAGCAAGGGACTTGGGCGCGGTTGCGCCGTGGCGCTGGCGGAAGCCGGCTGCGACGTCGTCGTCAACGGACGCAATGCCGAGCTGGTGGCGAAAACCGCCGCTGAGTTGCGCGAGCGCTATGGCGTCACGGTGACGGAAGTCGTCGGCGACGTCTCGAAGCCGGAGGTGCAGAAGGCGCTGCTCGTGGCTTGCCCCGAGCCGGACATCCTGGTCAACAACAATGGCGGACCGCCGCTTCGCGACTTCCGCACGCTCGATCGCGAAAAGATCCTCGAAGGCGTTACCCAGAACATGGTGACTCCGATCGAGCTCGTGCAGGCCGTGCTGGACGGCATGGCGGCGCGCGGCTTCGGTCGCATCGTCAACATCACCTCGCTGTCGGTCTATGTGCCCATTCCCGGCCTCGACCTGTCGTCCGGCGCGCGTGCCGGCCTGACCTCGTTCCTTGCCGGCGTGGCCAGAACGGTTGTCGACCGCAACGTCACCATCAACAGCCTTCTGCCGGGCAAGCTCGACACCGACCGGCTGCGCGGCCCGCATGAGGCCGGCACAGTCGAAAGCCCTCAGGCCGCAGCCGCGCGCAAGACCCGCATCAGCGCCGATGTTCCGGCCAAGCGGCTCGGCACGCCGGAGGAATTCGGCCAGATCTGCGCCTTCCTGTGCTCGGTCCACGCCGGCTATCTGACCGGGCAGAACATACCGGTCGATGGTGGTCTTTACGTCAGCGCCTTTTGATCAACTTATCCGTGAAACGGTCGGATCCGTCCGTCAGACAATCGTTATAAGTATTTGATTGTTCAATACTTTCTACGCGCCGCCGGGTATTGCCGCCGGCGCGTCAATTAGCGTCGCGAAAAACCACGGCTGCATGCTAAAAGGGAATCTCCAGGCAGATTTCGAGGGAGCGGCCGCATGGAAGGCGAGAGCAAAAAGACGGCACGTTCGGACCTCGACGAAGCCGCCCTCTACTTCCACAAGCACCCAAGGCCGGGAAAGCTCGAGATACAGGCGACCAAGCCGCTCGGCAATCAGCGCGACCTCGCGCTCGCCTATTCCCCCGGCGTCGCCGCCCCCTGCCTGGAAATCCGCGACGATCCGGCGACCGCCGCCGACTACACCGCACGCGCCAATCTGGTCGGTGTCGTCACAAACGGATCGGCCGTGCTCGGCCTCGGCAATATCGGCCCGCTGGCCTCCAAACCGGTCATGGAAGGCAAGGCCGTCCTGTTCAAGAAGTTCGCCGGCATCGATGTCTTCGACATAGAGATCGACGCGCCCGCTATCGAGCGCATGGTCGAGACGATCTCGGCCCTCGAGCCGACCTTCGGCGGCATCAATCTCGAGGACATCAAGGCGCCGGAATGCTTCGAGGTCGAGGAACAGCTGAAGGCCCGCATGGGCATACCGGTGTTCCACGACGACCAGCACGGCACCGCCATCATCGTCGCTGCCGCCGTGCTCAACGGGCTGGAGTTCGCCGGCAAGACCATATCGGACATCAAGATCGTCACCTCCGGCGCCGGGGCTGCCGCCCTTGCCTGCCTCAACCTGCTGGTCTCGCTCGGCGCCAAGGTCGAAAACATCTGGGTCACCGACCGTTTCGGCGTCGCCTACAAGGGCCGCACCGATGAGATGGATCGTTGGAAAGACCCCTATGTGAAGGACACCGAGGCGCGCACGCTGGCCGACGTCATTTCGGGCGCCGACGTCTTCCTCGGCCTGTCGGCGGCAGGCGTACTGAAGCCGGAACTGCTCCAGCACATGGCGCCGAAGCCGCTGATCCTGGCGCTGGCCAACCCCAATCCGGAGATCATGCCGGAAATAGCGCGTGCAGCGCGTCCGGATGCGATGATCTGCACCGGCCGGTCCGATTTTCCCAATCAGGTCAACAACGTACTGTGTTTTCCTTACATTTTTCGCGGTGCGCTCGACTGCGGCGCCAGCGCCATCAATGAGGAGATGAAGATGGCGGCGGTGCGGGCAATCGCAGCGCTCGCACGCGAGGAACCTTCGGACGTCGCGGCCCGCGCCTATTCCGGCGAGACGCCGATCTTCGGCCCTGAATTCCTGATCCCTTCGCCCTTCGATCCGCGGCTGATCCTGCGCATAGCGCCCGCGGTCGCCAAGGCAGCCTGCGACACCGGCGTCGCGACGCGGCCGATCACCGACTTTGCCGCCTATATCGACAAGCTGAACCGCTTCGTCTTCCGCTCCGGCCTGGTGATGAAGCCGGTGTTCTCGTC
>NZ_RZRR01000213.1:0-7094 GCF_003998555.1 Mesorhizobium sp. M7A.F.Ca.CA.002.09.1.1
AACCAAGTGATCTTTCCTCAGTAGTGTCTACAAGCGCCCCGGTTCTGCCGAGCACCAGGATAATCGAATAGAAAATTGCGGCGGCGCCTGCGAGGCATCCCGCGGCGCAGGCCCACACCGCTATTGTTAGAAGAATGGGCTTACCGTGAAGATCGAGATGCATTTTGTGCGCCCGGAATAAGGCTTAAGCTGCAACCGTCAATGATCGCCGCGACCGCCACAATAACAGAACGATCGCCAGTATATTCAAAATATTCCAGGCAATGCCGTTCAGGAACGCAGCCGCATAAGAGCCGGTCAAATCGTAGATCCAGCCCGACATCCAGCCGCCGATCGCCATGCCGAAGATGGTCGCCATCATGACGATGCCGATACGCTGGCCGGCCTCTCTGGCCGGCATATAATCGCGCACGATGATCGCGTAGCAAGGCACGATGCCGCCCTGCGACAAGCCGAACACCAGTGACACCACATAGAGCGAGGCAAGCCCGTCGAACGGGATGTAGAACAGCAGCGACAGGCACTGCAGGACCGAGCCGATCATCAATGTCCACACGGCGCCGATACGGTCGGCGAGGAAGCCGGACGCCAGCCGGCTGACGACGCCGCCCGCCATCATGATCGACAGCATGTCGGCGCCATGTGCGACGCCGTAGCCAAGGTCCATGCAATAGGCGACGATATGCACTTGCGGCATCGACATCGCCACGCAGCAGCCGAGCCCGGCGACGACCAGCAGCACCTGCAAGGCCGCCGGCGACAGCGAGATCGGCTGCACCGACCGGCTTCCGGGCGAACCCGCGACGGCCGCCGCCGGGGCACCGCGCCGCAGCATCAGCACCAGCGGCACCATTGTCACCAGGCAGAAGATGCCGATTGCCGCATAGGTGAAGCGCCAGCCCTCCGCCTTCATCAGCGTCGGCATGATGGTCGGCCACAACGCCCCGGCAAGGTAATTGCCGGCCGCCGCCGCCGTGACCGCAACACCGCGACGGCGGTTGAACCAGTGCGAGATATCGGCGATCAGCGGCCCGAAGATCACCGACGTGCCGATACCGATCAGCACCCCCTGGGCAAGCGTGAATTGCAGGATCGAGGTCGACAGCGCCGCGAGCAGCAGGCCCGCGGAAAGCGCAATCGAAGAGATCAGCGCCGGGATCCAGTAACCCATCCGGTCGATGGCGCGGCCGACCAGCACGTTGCCGGCGGCGAAACCGACCATGGTCGCCGTGTAAGGCATGGACGCCGCGGCGCGGTCGACGCCGAACTCGGCCTGCACGGCGGGCAGCACGACGACGACAGCCCACATGCCCACGGCGCCGATCGTCGCCAGCAGCATCGAGATGGCAAGCCGCATCCAGGCATAGGAGCTGTCGATGCCGGGGCCGGGCTGGAGGCTGTCGGTTCGGGTCAAGGCGTTTCCTGTCGGCGGTCTCGGAGATCGGCTGCCGTTTGCGCCACTATCGGCGCATTCTCAGGCCGCAGCAGCGCCACAGCGGGCAAATCCGTGGCTCCAGAGCCAGGGCGGAACCGATACCGATGTGCGGAGTTTCCCGGCAACCCACCCCGCAAAGGAGTCCTGCGATGACCGCCACCAGGAAAAAATGGTCGGCCGAGGTGACCGAGCACAGCAACGCAATGGATCTTGAGGATCACGTCTTCGAATCCGACGACGCCAGGAAGATCGCCGCCTCGCTGAAACGATCCGCCGAACACAGCCACAGGCGCAAGGCCGAGCCTTTCCAATCCGCCATGTCGATGCTGAATTTTTACATCAACCGCGCCGGCAAGAACTTGCCTGCCGCGCGCAAAAAAGTGCTTGAGGACGCCAAGGACGAACTGCGCAGCGCCTTCGGACGGGACAAGGATGATTAGCGGCCGGTCCGGCCTTACCGGGCGCGGATGACGCCGTCTGTGTTGGCGAGCAATTTGCGCACAGCATTGCGCGCCGCGTCGGGGCGCTGCAGGCGGATGTTCTTCTCGATCGCCTCGTGCAGCTTCTGCGCGTGGTTGAGATCGTCGATCTCCCGTGTCGTATAGGCAAAGAGATGATCGAAGGCGGATTCGATCAGTACGCCGAGCGGCACCAGCAGGTCGTTGCCCGAAGCCCGCAGGATGGCGAGATGGAAGCGCGTGTCGGCGCGGGTCCGCTCCTGCAGGCTCGTCGCCGCGCCCATCTCACGGCAGGCCAGGCTGATCTCGGCCATCTGCTCGTCGGTTCTTCGCATCGCGGCGAACGCGGTCGCTTCCGGCTCGATGATATGGCGGAATTCCTGCACCGTCTTGAGGAACACTTCGCGGTCCGGCGACGTCGCGTACCAGGCCAGCACATCGCGATCGAGCAGGTTCCAGCGTTCCTTCGGCTCGACCCAGCTGCCGATCTTGGGACGTGAGGCCAAAAGGCTCTTGGCCATCAGCATCTTGATCGCTTCGCGCACCGCCGAGCGGCTGACGCTGAAGGTCTCCGACCATTTCGCTTCATTGGGCAGGATGGTGCCAGGCGGATAATCGCCGCGCACGATCCTGAGGCCGATTTCACTGGCCAGCGAGGCGTGGACGCTGGAGCCGGGAATACGCGCGGCGTCCGCCCGGCGAACGCCGCCCGGACGGTCCCCGGAGGCCGCTTTCCCCAACGATTTTTCCTTGTTCGGCTTCGCGTCCCGCATGGGGTCCAGAAAGTCCGTATTAAGCAGGCTGTCAAGCGCAGCAAGCGGCTTGCATCGCAAAGCTGCCCGCTGTGCACAGATCAGCCCCGATCCGCCGCTTGATTGGCATGTCGATATTCAGGTCAGGCCGAGCCGAGAATGACGGATTTCGAGAACCGGAGCGCAGCGTACTTTTGGGTACGTGAGCATCGGCCTACGCCGGCCGTAGCCTTGACTGCCACGACCACTCATAAGTGCTTCGGCCGGCGAAGGCGGAAGCGCAGAAAGCCGTCATTCGCAGGCCGGCATCACCTGAGTGTCGACATGCCTAGGCCTGCTTGACGTATTTGCGCCAGCTATGCTCCGGGCGGAAGCCCAGCACGTCACGCGCCTTGCGGTTGGAGAGCAGCGTCTCGTATTCGCCGAGTTCGGCCTTGACCGGCACGCCGGGGTAGAACCGCTTCAAGAGTTCGGCTGTCGGCAGGTCGGACGAGGTGTCGTCATTGGCCGCGTTGAACACCTGATAGCCGAGCCCGTCCTTCTCTATGGCGCGCAGCGTGATCTGGCCAAGGTCGCGCGCGTCGACATAGCTCCAGGCGATGCGCTTGCGGAAACCCGGATCGGCGAACCATTTCGGAAACAGCGAATGTTCGTGCGGCTCGATGACGTTGCCGATGCGCAGGGCATAAATGTCGGTGCCGTTGCGCTGCGCGAAGGCCCGCGCCGTCTTCTCGTTGACGACCTTGGACAAGGCATAGCTGTCCATCGGATCGACGTCATACTCCTCGTCGAGCGGGAAATATTTTGGATCGCGCGGCTCGTTGGCGAAGACCAGCCCATAGGTGGTCTCGCTGGAGGCGATGATTACCTTTCGGATACCGAGCTTAACTGCCGCCTCGATGACATTGTAGGTGCCGAGCGCATTGATGCGGAACACCTCGTTGTCGGTGGTGATCATGATGCGCGGGATGGCGGCGAAATGCACCACCGCATCGACCGGCTGCGGACGCAGCGAGGGGTCGAATTCATGCAGGCCCATATAGCTCGACAGTGCGTTGAACACCTGCCCGCTGTCGGTGATGTCGGTGATCAGCGTGCGCACCTTGGGGTTGTCGAGCGGCCTGGTGTCGATGTTGAGCACCTGGCAGCCTTGCTCGACCAGATACTGGACGACATGGCGTCCGGCCTTGCCGCTGCCGCCGGTGAACATGATCCGCTTCGTCATTTTGCTCTCCACATCCTCAGGAATTTATGTGTATTGTCAGACAATATCGCCATCCGCAACCACCCTCGCCTGCAAAACGGCAGCGCCTGACATCAATCATTGCAACAGGACTTGAAGACATGAACACGACTGCCGCGAGCGAAAAGATCGGCTTCATCGGGCTTGGCCTGATGGGCCACGGGATCGCCAAGAACATCGTCGACAAGGGCTACAGCCTGACCTTTCTCGGCCGCAAGAACCGCAAGCCGGCGGAAGACCTGCTTGGCCGCGGCGCCACCGAAGCATCGACCTCGCGCGATGTGGCGGCGGCATCGACAATCGTCTTCATCTGCGTCACCGGTTCGCGCGAGGTCGAAGCCATCATTCGCGGCCCGGGCGGCCTCAAGGAGGGTTTGAAGAAAGGTTCCGTCGTCGTCGACTGCTCGACCTCCGACCCCGTCTCGACCATTGCGCTTGCCGCTGAACTCAAGGCGCTCGGCATCGATTTTGTCGACGCACCGCTCAGCCGCACGCCGAAGGAAGCCTGGGAAGGCACACTCGACGCCATGGTCGGCGCGCCGGACACCCTCTTTGCCAGGGTGAAACCGGTAATCGAAACCTGGGCCGGCCGCATCGTCCATATCGGCGACACCGGCGATGGCCATCGCATGAAGCTGCTCAACAATTTCATCTCGCTCGGCTACGCCGCGATCTATTCCGAGGCACTGGCACTGGCTGAGAAGGTCGGCATCTCGCCGCCGCGCTTCGACAGCGTCATCCGCAATGGCCGCATGGATTGCGGCTTCTACCAGACCTTCATGCGCTGGACGCTGGAAGGTGACCGCGACGCGCACAAATTCACCATCGCCAACGCCTTCAAGGACCTGACCTATCTGGAATCGATGGCGGGTGCGGCCGGCATTGCCAACCCGCTCGGCAACGCCACCAAGAACGCCTTCGCCGGTGCCCACGCAACCGGCCCGGCCGAGCAATTCGTACCGATGCTGGCAACGCATATCGGGAAGGTGAACGGCGTCGACCTGATGCCGATGAAGGATGGCAAGAAGCAGACCATTTAACCGATTGCCCAACGCAGGCGCCGATCACCGCCTCCAGCGCCCGATCCCTTCATCGGTATCCGCAAGCAGCTTGTGCACGGCGTTGCGCGCGGCGGCCGGGCGCTGCAGGCGGATGTTCTTTTCGATCGCCTCATGCAGCTTCTGCGCCTGGCGCTGATCGGCGACCTGCTGTGTCGTGAATGCGAAAAGATGGTCGAGCGCCGACTCGATCAGCACGCCGAGCGGCACCAGAAGGTCGTTGCCGGAGGCGCGCAGGATGGCCAGATGAAAGCGCGTATCGGCGCGGATACGCTCCTGCAGGCTCAAGGCTTCGCCCATCTCGCGGCAGGCCTGGCTGATTTCCGCCATTTGCTCGTCACTGCGCCGTATGGCTGCAAAGGCCGATGCTTCCGGCTCGATGATATGACGAAACTCCTGCACGGTTCGCAGGAACGCCTCGCGGTCGGGCGCCGTCGCGTACCAGGCCAGCACGTCGCGGTCGAGCAGGTTCCAGCGCTCCTTCGGCTCGACCCAGCTGCCGATCTTGGGGCGTGAGGCCAACAGGCTTTTCGCCATCAGCATCTTGATGGCTTCGCGCACCGCCGAACGGCTGACATTGAAGATCTCGGCCCATCTGGACTCGTTGGGCAGGATGGTGCCGGGCGGATAGTCGCCACGCACGATCCGCAGGCCGATCTCGCCGGCCAGCGAGACATGGACGCTCGCTCCCGCAAAATGCGCGGCACCGGCCTTGCGCATGACAGCCGGGCCGTGGCTGGCTTGTGCCTTGGCCCGGTCGGTTCGCTTGCTTGACTTCTCGTCCGGCATCCACGTTCCAATGCGTCGACCGTCTGTCGTCCGGACTGGTCCGAACCGCACGGGCGCCGATCTCGTTGCCGAAAAATCCAGATCACGGGCGCAGCAAAGCCGGAGCCGGTTGCCCCAACCATTGCGTCCGTTCGGGAATTATCGCTTCCGTCCAGGAATGACGGGGCGCCCGCAGCCGGGCGCCCCGAAATCGAGAACCTACTTCTGGATGCAGGTGTCGACCGTATCCTTGGTGCACTCGTCGAGGCCGGTGAACACCGGATCGGCGACCGCCTTGCCTTCGATCAGGTCGATCATCACCGACGGTGCCTTGTAGCCCATTTCGAACGGCCGCTGGCCGACCAGAGCCGTTACAAGGCCGTCACGAGCGATCGCAATCTCGTCGCCGATCGTGTCGGCAGCGCCGATGACGAAGTCGTTGCTGGCGATCCGGTCCTTGAGCGGTCCGAACAGATCGCGATAGGGCTGCGGCGCGCCGAACAGCGGCCAACCGCCCATGATGCCGAAGGCGTCCAGCTTGGGGTTGGCGGCGAGGATGTCGGTCATCGCCTGCACGCCCTTGGCGCCATCGTCGTTGGTGAACACCGGGCAGCCGGCGACTTCGGTCCAGCCACCTTCACCGGCAAGTGCGGCGAGGCCCTCCTTGCCCGACAGTGCGTCACGCATGCCTTGCGCACGGCGCAGGATGTTGTCGGCTGCCGGGTTGCCTTCGATGGTGCAGATCGTGCCACCATTCGGCTTGCCCTTCTTGATGTACTCGCCGATCTTCTTGCCCATCAGGTAATTGTCGGTACCGAGATAGGTCTTGCGAAGACCTGCGTCTTCCTTGCTGAGATCGGCATCGACCGTCATGATCGGGATCGACGGATTGGCACTCTTGATCGTCTGCGCGATCAGCGGCGCGTTGGACGGCGAGATCGCCATCGCCACCGTGTCGGCCTTGCTCAGCATGTCCTGGACGATCTGCGCCTCGCCGGCCTCGTCCGAAGTCGACGCCGGACCGGTGTAGAAGCATTCATATTCCGAGCTGGCGTTTTCCTTGTTCCATTTCTCGCAGCCCTGGTGGATGGCCTCGAAGAACGGATTGTCGAGACCTTTCACGACAATGACGAGCTGTTTCTTGGCCAAAGCCGGCCCGGCACCCAACGCCATGGCGGCGACGGCGGCGAGCAAAAGTGTTTTCCTCATGTCAGTCCTCCCTTGAAACAAACGGACACGGCGTGCCCGCCATACAGATCGACCGGATGCGTGATGACCGAGGGTCGTTTCGCGAGCGCTCGTGTCGCCAGGACAGATCGATAAGCATTTCCAGATTCGGCTTCAGATCAGCTCACACACAGGTGCCGCCGGATCCTGGAC
>NZ_RZRR01000214.1:0-7094 GCF_003998555.1 Mesorhizobium sp. M7A.F.Ca.CA.002.09.1.1
CCCAAAACCGCTGCGCACTTTTGAGCGACGTGCACTACTTCTGCCGCACGCCAAAACTCTGGAATCCCGACCGCATCAGCGGCTTCTTCGACGACAGCACGCCGGAATTGACGCCGGTCCAACCGATCTCGCCGGACAGCTTGCCATATTCGATCTTGGGGCAGCGGTTCATCACCACCTTGATGCCGGCGGCCTCGGCGCGCGCGGCTGCTTCGTCATGGCGCACGCCAAGCTGCATCCAGATCACTTTCGGCAAGGGATCGAGCCGCAACGCCTCGTCGACGATGCCGGGCACCGCCGCCGGCGCGCGAAAGATGTCGACCATGTCGATCGGCTCCGGAATATCGGCGAGCCTCGCATAGGTCATCCGGCCGAGGATCTCCTTGCCGGCCTGGCCAGGATTGATCGGAAACACCGAAAATCCCTTGGCCAGCAGATATTTCAGCACGAAATAGCTTGGCCGCACATCATTGGCGGACGCGCCGACCATGGCGATGGTCTTCACCGAATTGAGGATGCCGGCAATGTAAGTGTTGTCGTAGCTATCGTGGTTCATGCGGCTTCCTGCGGTAGTGGTATCGGTAAAGTTCACGGCTGAACCCAAGCGAGGCGTAGAGGGCGCGAGCCGGCGTGTTGTCGGCCACCACCTGCAGGCATGCAGCTGACGCACCCGTTTGTCGTGCCCAGTCGATCAGGACGCCCACCGTCTTGCGGCCCAGGCCTTGCTGCCTGAAACGGCCGTCGGTTTCAACCGATTCCACCACAAGCAGCCCATTGCGGATGACGCCATAGGCCAAGGCGGCAATTTCGCTGTCTCGTGTACAGGACACGAACGCCCGGTCGCCGACGATCAGTCCGGTCATCTCGCGAAAGACGCGGCGATCGATGTCGTCATAAGCCTCCATGCGGAAGCGCGCCGCGAGCCAGTCTTCGCCTGGCACAGGCGAAACAGCGACCCGCTCGTCGCGGACTTCAGCCAGATCGCCGATCCCGGCATGGAGATGGATCGTCCCGCCTTCCGGCTGGTAGCCGCGATGGTCGAGTGCGGTTTCGAGCTCGGCGGCGATATCAGGCACTCGGAACATCGGCGCCTGACCGTGGCCGACGTAGAAGGACTCTGCGGCGTCGATCACTTTGTCGGGCGCGCCACGCTCGCCGCGCAAGGGATTGGCCGAATTGGTACGCCGGATCCGTCCGCCCGATCGCCGCAGAAGCCAGCCATCAACCAACGTCTCGGTCGCCGCCGGCCAGCCTTCGCGGCACGCCTGCTCGACGCGCCAGTTGAGGTCATCATCGCCGGCGCTCACGCGTCATCCTCCCGCAGCGCTTCCTCCATAAAGGCCTGCGGATCGGTGCAGAAGTCGCGCATCATGCGAAAATGATCGGTATCGCTGAAATCCGTGGGATCGAGCCCGAACCGGCTGATGCGGAACAGCCGCGCGCCAGGACAAGCCATCAGCAGCGGCGAATGCGTCGCCATGATCACTTGCGCGGTGCCCGACTGGTCCATGCGCCGCAGCATCTTGAGCAGCTCGATCTGTCGCGTCGGCGACAGTGCGCTTTCGGGTTCGTCGAGGATGTAGATGCCTTGCCTGCGGCAGCGCTCCTCGAAAAAACGGATAAAGCCCTCGCCATGCGACCAGGACAGGAAGTCCGGCGGCGGGGGCCTAAAAGGGTCTTCCAGTGCCGCCTGATCGAGATATCGGGCCACGGAGTAGAAGGATTCGGCGCGAAAAAACCAGCCGGCGGTGACTTTCGGCAGCCAGTGACCGCGGAATGCGTTGGCCAGCGCGGCACCACTCTTGTCGATGGCGCTGGAATGGTCGACCGGCCTATATCCCTTGCCGCCACCGGCTTCGTCATAGCCGGCCAGCGCACCGATCGCCTCGAGCAGCGTCGATTTGCCGGTGCCGTTCTCGCCGACGATGATGGTGATCGGCGTGGTGAATTCGAGTTCGAAGTCGTGGCCGCGAAACAGCGGCAGGTTCCATGGATATTTTTCCCAATCCTCGACCCGCACGGCATCGAGCAGGATGCGCTTCAGATAGGGAGCCTTGAGCCGCGTCAGCTGCTTGCGATGGGCCATCAGCCAGGTAGCGAAATCGTGCCGTCTTCCGCGATCGGAAAGGCCGGATTGTGCGCCACTTCCCAGACATGCCCGTCGGCGTCGGCGAAGTAGCCGTACCAGCCGCCCCAGAAGGCGCGGCCGGCCGGCTTGACGATGCGGCCGCCGGCTTTTTCCGCCCTGGCGAGCACGTCGTCGACTTCGGCGTCGGAGCGGGTGTTGTAGGCGAGGTAGACCGCCGATGGCGCCGCGGCGAAGGCGATGCCGGAATCCTCTTCTGCGCTGGCACGTGGGAACAGACCAAGAATGACGCCGCCCATCTGGAAGAAGGCGACACCGTCGGTGATACCGGCATGCCGCTTCAAGCCCATAGCCTCGTAAAAGCGCACCGCGCGGTCCAGATCATCGGTGGCGATGGTAACGATAGAGATTCGCGGCTCCATGGTGCTGCTCCTATTCGTCCGTCCATTCCGGCTTGCGCTTGCCGATGAAGGCGCCGATGCCTTCCTCGGCGTCGCGCGCGAGCATGTTTTCGACCATGATCCGGCCGGTATAGGTGTAAGCATCCGCCAGCCCCATTTCGGCCTGCGAGTAAAACGCCTCCTTGCCCGTCTTGACCACCAAAGATGATTTGGAAGCAATGGTTTGCGCGTATTTGGTGACGATCTGATTCAGGTATTCACGCGGCACGACGCGGTTGACCAGGCCGAATTCCTTGGCGGTTGCCGCATCAATGGTCTCGCCGGTCAACAGCATCTCCATCGCATGCTTGCGCGAGACGTTGCGCGACAGCGCCACCATCGGCGTCGAGCAGAACAGGCCGATGTTGACACCCGGCGTACAGAAGGTCGCCTCATGCGAAGCGATCGCCAGGTCGCAGCTGGCGACCAGTTGCAGCCCGGCGGCGGTGGCCAGGCCGTCAACCTCGGCGATGACAGGCACTGGATGACGCACGATCGCCTGCATCAGCGTCGCACAAGCGGCAAACGTCTCTGCGAAAAAGGCCTTGCCATGATCGGCGTCAGTGCGGCGCGCGGTCATTTCCTTGAGATCATGGCCGGCGCAGAACACCTTGCCGGCAGCCGACAAGACGATGACGCGAACGGCCTTGTCGGCCCTGGCGCGCTCGAGTTCGGCCGTCAGCGCCGCCATCACCGCCAGCGACAGCGCGTTGGCAGGCGGATTGGCGAGTGTGAGGCGCAGCACGCCCTTGTCCAGTTGTGCAACCACCGGACCCTCAACGGCGGCAGGCTTGATGGCAAGGATTTCGGCCATGGATAGGGTTCTCCGCGATTCCGCTGGGGCTGCCAGACTATCTAATACCGGATCAGGTTTCGTCCAACACCGATCGCTTGCGCCAGGGGACGAAGGTTGTCAGAAATGCCGCGCTGCGCTCATACAGGCCTGGCGCAAAGCGAGAGACCAAGACATGCCCGCCCAGACCAACCTCAAGCCCGTGCTGACCGCGCAACAAGTCAATGCGCTGATGGAAACCGTCTATCCGCAGCTCAATGAGCAGTTCAAATATTTCGAGGCGATCGACGTGTTCCCGGGCGGCTGCACCGTGCGGCTCAACGCCGGCGAACGGCATTTGCGTCCCGGCGGCACGGTGTCCGGCCCCTCGCTGTTCACGCTGGCCGACATTGGCGGCTACGTCTGCGTGCTCAGCCATGCCGGGCCGGATGCGCTTTCGGTCACCGTCAACCTCGACATCAATTTCGTGCGCAAGGCCGAGGCAGGACCGATCGACGGCCATTGCCGCATCCTGAAGCTGGGAAAGAGCCTGATGGTGTTCGACATCGACATCGTTGCCGGCCCAGACGGACACACGGTGGCGCATGCCATCGGCACCTATTCGATCCCGCCGAAGCGGAATGGTGATGTGGTAAAATAATACCTTTTGTTCAAGTTATTGTTTTTGCTACATTTTACCTGATATCTACCTTTTCGTTCGCCTTGACGCGGTCACCACCCTCGCCTATAAGCCTCCACGAAGCAGCGGCCCGCAAAGGCCGCCGTTTTGTTATTGGCGGCGGGCAAGCGCCTTTCGCCAATCCAAGCAACAAGAAACGCCTTCTCTTATGAAGGTCAGAACCGAGAGCAGAAAACATGACAACCTTTTCGCAGAAGCCTGCGGATGTGGTGAAGAAGTGGATCCTGATCGACGCCGAAGGTCTCGTCGTCGGTCGTCTGGCCACTGTCATCGCCAATCATCTCCGCGGCAAGCACAAGCCGACCTTCACCCCGCACGTCGACGACGGCGACAACGTCATCGTCATCAATGCCGACAAGGTGGTGTTCACCGGCAAGAAATTCACCGACAAGGTCTATTACTGGCACACCGGCCACCCAGGCGGCATCAAGGAGCGCACCGCGCGCCAGCTGCTCGAGGGTCGTTTCCCCGAGCGTGTCGTCGAGAAGGCCGTTGAGCGCATGGTCCCGCGTGGCCCGCTCGGCCGTCGCCAGATGAAGAACCTGCGCGTCTATGCAGGCGCCGAGCATCCGCATGTCGCCCAGCAGCCCGTCGTGCTCGACGTGGCCAAGCTGAACGCCAAGAACAAGAAGGTCGCATAAGATGGCTGAGCTTTCCTCGCTCGCAGAACTGGGCGCCGCCACCGGCAACACCAATACCCAGCCGGCGGCCCCCGTCCACGTCCAGAAGCTCGACAAGTCGGGCCGCGCCTATGCCACCGGCAAGCGCAAGAACGCCATTGCGCGCGTCTGGGTGAAGCCGGGTTCCGGCAAGATCATCGTCAACGACAAGGAATTCGCGACCTATTTCGCGCGTCCGGTCCTGCAGATGATCCTCAACCAGCCGATCATCGCCTCCAACCGCGCCGGCCAGTACGACATCGTCGCGACAGTCGTCGGCGGCGGTCTCTCCGGCCAGGCTGGCGCCGTGCGTCACGGCATCTCCAAGGCGCTGACCTACTACGAGCCGACGCTGCGCGCCGTGCTCAAGAAGGGCGGCTTCCTGACCCGCGACAGCCGCGTCGTCGAGCGCAAGAAGTACGGCAAGGCCAAGGCCCGTCGTAGCTTCCAGTTTTCCAAGCGCTAAGCACTTCGCAGCTTCAGACAATCGAAAAGGCCGCCTCCGGGCGGCCTTTTTGTTTGCGGCTCGGCAGTCACCCCACCCACGCCTACGGCGCGACCTTCCCATCAAGGGGAGCTAGAAGAGCGCGGCGCCCTACCTCCCCTCAATGGGAAGGTCGGCGCGGAGCGCCGGGTGGGGTGACGGCGCCGGAAACAGGTCAGGCCTTGCCGCCCTTGATATAGTCGATGAACGCCCGCAGCGGGGCCGGAACCAGGCGCCGGCCGGGATAATAGAGAAACGGTCCGGGAAAACTCTGCCACCACGGTTCGAGCACGGGCTCAAGAGCGCCGCTGTCGAAGTAAGGGCGCAGCCAGCCCTCGAAGAGGCCGATGATGCCGGTGCCGGCAATAGCCGCGTCGACGGCAAGATCCGTCGCCCCGCCGATCCGCACGATCAAGGGGCCTGTCGGATCGACCCGCACCACCTCGCCGTCTCGCTCGAATTCCCAGGGCAGCATCGCACCGCTGGCAAAGCGCCCACGCACGCAGGAGTGGCCAAGCAGGTCGCTCGGGTGTTGCGGGCGGCCATGGCGATCAAGATAGGCAGGGCTGGCGGCCGTGGCGAAACGCTGCACGCGCGGTCCGATCGGCACCGCGATCATGTCCTGCTCCAGCCGCTCGTCATAGCGGATGCCGGCATCGCAGCCGGCCGCCAGCACGTCGACGAAGTTCTCGTCGGCGATCACCTCCAGCCGGATACCGGGATAGGCGGCGAGGAAACCCGGCACGATATCGGGCAATATCAGCCGCGCAGCACTGACCGGCACGTTGAGACGCAACGAGCCAGCCGGCCTGTCGCGAAAGCCGTTCACCACGTCCAGCGCCGCCTCCACCTCCGACAGCGCCGGGCCGAGCCGCTCCAGAAGGCTGAGGCCCGCCTCGGTCGGGACAACGCTGCGCGTCGTGCGGTTGAACAGCCTGACACCGAGCTGCACTTCCAGGCGACGCACCGCCTCACTCAGGCCGGAGGCGCTGCCGCCGCTCGCACGCGCGCCGTCGCGAAAGCCGCCGGCGCGCGCCACCGCCACGAAAGCATTCAGATCGCTGAGGTCCATCATTGTTCGCCATTCCGCACGGCCTGTGTGGATTGTACCGGATTATCACGAGGTTGGGCAGCGCCTATCTCTGCCTCCTCAAGGAGATCAATCATGTCCAACATCCAACAATCCGGCACCTTCGCCCCCGCCACCTTCAAGCTTGGCAGCCGCACCGTGAAGCGGCTCGGCTACGGTGCCATGCAACTCGCGGGACCCGGCGTGTTCGGGCCGCCCAAGGATCATGACGCGGCATTGGCCGTGCTGCGCGAGGCGATTGCGCAAGGCGTCGACCATATCGATACCAGCGACTTCTACGGTCCGCACGTCACCAACCGGCTGATCCGCGAGGCGCTGGCGCCCTACCCCCAAGATCTCGTCATCGTCACCAAGATCGGTGCCCGGCGCGGCGCGGATGGATCGTGGCTGCCGGCCTTTTCCGCGGAAGCGCTCACCCAGGCGGTACACGACAATCTCAGCAATCTCGGGCTCGAGGTGCTCGACGTCGTCAACCTACGCATCATGTTCGATACCCATGGCCCCGCCGAAGGATCGATCGAAGCGCCGCTTACCGTGCTGGCCGAGCTCCAACAACAGGGTCTGGTCAGGCACATCGGGCTGAGCAACGTGACGCCGGCGCAGATCGCGCAAGGACGGGGGATCGCCGAGATCGTCTGCGTGCAGAACCAGTACAATCTGGCGCATCGCGGCGACGATGCCCTGATCGACGATCTTGCCCGCGATGGCATCGCCTATGTGCCGTTCTTCCCGCTCGGCGGCTTCAACCCGCTGCAATCCTCCACCCTGTCGGAAATCGCGGCGCGCCTCGGCGCCACGCCAATGCAGGTCGCGCTCGCCTGGCTGCTGCGCCGCGCGCCCAACATCCTGCTGATCCCCGGCAC
>NZ_RZRR01000215.1:0-7091 GCF_003998555.1 Mesorhizobium sp. M7A.F.Ca.CA.002.09.1.1
GCCCGCAGCGAGCGCGACCAGCCGTTCCAGCGCCGAAGAGGGCAGATTGGCGTCGCACAGGATCGCGTCGGCGGCGGCGATCACCTCCCGCACCTTGGAGCGCCTGATCTGCTTGGGAAACGCCAGGTCGTAGAGCGCCATGTCGGCAAAGCCGACGATCAACTCGCCCTCGCTGTCGATCAGTGCCGTGTAGCTCGGCGTCGTGCGGTCGAGGAAGACCGCCGACAGGTCGGTAATGCCTGCCCCGGCAATGGCTCGCGAAACGGTGTCGGCAGCGGGATCGCCGCCGCGAACCGACATCAGCGACGCGGAGACGCCGCGCCGCACGGCACTGCGCAAGGCGTTGAAGACGCCGCCGCCGACATCCTCGCGCATTGTGCCCGGATTGGAGGCGGCGGGCACGTAGGCGCCGGACACCTGGCCGCGCCGGTCGATATGGGCGCCGCCTACGGCCAGTATTTTCGCGGATTTCAGCATGCCGGCGATATGACCTTTGTTATTCCAGCCGCACAAGCGCTAGGCTGTGCGACCGAGCTTCGCATGCAAGGCGGCGATTCGGCAGGTCGAAACAACCGAGCCGTCTGGCCCAACGTGCGGTGCATTCCTGATCGAATCCTTGGACAAAAAAAGAACAAATCCGGATATTGCTTGTTTTTCAGATATTTGATCCCTCTTGCCAAATGAGAACAAAAAAGGTACAAATAGGCAGGGATTACGGATTGTCCGGCCTTCATTGACGACCAAGGGGTGATGTATCATGGCTCAGAATTCTTTGCGGCTGGTAGAGGACAAGGCAGTGGACAAATCAAAGGCTCTGGATGCGGCGCTGTCGCAGATCGAGCGGGCTTTCGGCAAGGGCTCGATCATGCGGCTCGGCGCCAACGAGCAGGTCGTCGAGATCGAAACGGTGCCGACCGGCTCGCTTGGCCTCGACATCGCGCTTGGCGTCGGTGGCCTGCCGCGCGGCCGCATCATCGAGATCTACGGGCCGGAAAGCTCGGGCAAGACGACGCTGGCCCTGCACACCGTGGCCGAAGCCCAGAAGAAGGGCGGCATCTGCGCTTTCGTCGATGCCGAGCACGCGCTTGACCCGGTCTATGCCCGCAAGCTTGGCGTCGATCTCGAAAACCTGCTGATTTCGCAGCCCGACACCGGTGAGCAGGCGCTGGAAATCTGCGACACGCTGGTGCGCTCCGGCGCCATCGACGTGCTGGTGGTCGATTCGGTCGCGGCGCTGACGCCACGTGCCGAAATCGAAGGCGAGATGGGTGATTCGCTGCCCGGCCTGCAGGCCCGCCTGATGAGCCAGGCGCTGCGCAAGCTGACCGCCTCGATCTCGCGCTCCAACACCATGGTCATCTTCATCAACCAGATCCGCATGAAGATCGGCGTCATGTTCGGTTCGCCCGAGACGACGACCGGCGGCAACGCGCTGAAATTCTACGCATCGGTGCGCCTCGACATCCGCCGCATCGGCTCGGTCAAGGACCGCGACGAAGTCGTCGGCAACCAGACCCGCGTCAAGGTGGTCAAGAACAAGCTGGCGCCGCCCTTCAAGGTGGTCGAGTTCGACATCATGTATGGTGAAGGCGTGTCCAAGACCGGCGAACTGGTCGATCTCGGCGTCAAGGCCGGCGTGGTCGAGAAGTCGGGCGCCTGGTTCTCCTACAATTCGCAGCGTCTCGGCCAAGGCCGCGAGAATGCCAAACTGTTCCTGCGCGACAATCCCGACACCGCACGCGAGATCGAGCTGGCGCTCCGACAGAATGCCGGGCTGATCGCCGAAAAGTTCCTTGAGAATGGCGGCTCCGAAGGTGGCGACGACGGGTTCGAGGAGGAATCCGGCGCGATGTGACAACTCGCGAGGTCGGCCGGAGTTCGGCCATAATCGCATTCTATTATCTCGGGCTTAAGTAATCGAGTTCCGCGTTAATGCGTTTTGAAACCGCCGGCCCAGTGCCGGCGGTTTTGCGTTTCGGCGGCGAAAACAGGCCGGTTCGAACGGCCGGCAAAGGCCGTGGATTGGACCAATTCCGTGTTTCTGGACAGGGTGAAGCGCGGCGGCTAAAAGGCCAAGTCCTAATCTTCTAAAACGCAGAGCCCATTTCCGCCGGTTTGCCGGCGGCCCTTCTGAAAAGGCAGCATTCATGAGTGGCGTGAACGAAATCCGGTCGACATTTCTCGACTACTTCCGCAAGGAGGGTCACGAGATCGTCGCGTCGAGTCCGCTGGTGCCGCGCAACGACCCGACGCTGATGTTCACCAACGCCGGAATGGTACAGTTCAAGAACGTCTTCACCGGCCTGGAGAAGCGGCCCTATTCGCGCGCCTCGACCGCCCAGAAGAGCGTTCGCGCCGGCGGCAAGCACAACGATCTCGACAATGTCGGCTACACCGCGCGTCATCTGACCTTCTTCGAGATGCTCGGCAACTTCTCCTTCGGCGACTATTTCAAGGAGCGCGCCATCGAGCTTGCCTGGAACCTGATCACCAGGGAATTCGGGCTGAGCAAGGACAAGCTGCTGGTCACCGTCTATCACACGGATGACGAGGCGGCCGGCTTCTGGAAGAAGATCGCCGGTTTTTCCGACGACCGCATCATTCGCATCGCGACCTCGGACAATTTCTGGGCGATGGGCGACACCGGACCCTGCGGGCCGTGCTCGGAGATCTTCATCGACCGCGGCGAGCACATCTGGGGCGGCCCTCCCGGCAGCCCGGAGGAGGACGGCGACCGTTTCCTGGAATTCTGGAACCTGGTGTTCATGCAGTATGAACAGGTGACGAAGGAGGAGCGCATCGACCTGCCGCGCCCCTCGATCGACACCGGCATGGGCCTGGAGCGCATGGCCTCCATCCTGCAAGGGGTGGAAAGCGTCTTCGAGACCGATCTGTTCCGTCACCTGATCGACGCGGCCTCGTCCGCGATCGGGCATGATCCCGACAAGGAGACGGTCGCCTCCTACCGAGTCATTGCCGATCATCTGCGCTCGTCCTCCTTCCTGGTCGCCGATGGCGTGCTGCCCTCGAACGAAGGCAGGGGCTACGTCCTGCGCCGCATCATGCGCCGCGCCATGCGCCATGCGCAGCTGCTCGGTGCCAACGAACCGCTGATGTGGAAGCTGGTGCCGGCGCTGGTGCGCGAAATGGGCCAGGCCTATCCGGAACTGCTGCGCGGCGAACAATTGATCACCGAGACGCTGAAGCTCGAGGAGACCAGGTTTCGCAAGACGCTGGTGCGCGGCCTCGGCCTGCTTTCCGAGGCGACCGAAACGCTGCATGCCGGCGACATGCTGGATGGCGAGACGGCCTTCAAGCTCTACGACACCTATGGCTTCCCGCTCGACCTGACGCAGGACGCACTGCGCCAGCGCAGCATCTCGGTCGATATTGCCGGCTTCACCAACGCGATGGAGCAGCAGAAGGCCGAGGCGCGCAAGCATTGGGCCGGGTCCGGCGACGCCGCCACCGAGACCATCTGGTTCTCGGTGCGCGAGAAGGCCGGCGCCACCGAGTTCCTCGGCTATGAGACTGAAGCTGCGGAAGGCATCATCCAGGCGCTTGTCCGGGACGGCAAGGCTGTCGACGGCGCCGGCAAGGGCGACGCGGTGGCGATCGTCGTCAACCAGACGCCGTTCTATGCCGAGTCCGGCGGCCAGATGGGCGACACCGGCGTCATCTCCGGCGAGGGGTTCTCGATCGAGGTTTCGGATACGCAGAAGAAGGCCGACGGGCTGTTCGTGCATATCGGCAAGGTGGCCAGCGGCACCGTCAAGACGGGCGCGGCTGTCGAGCTGAAGGTCGATCATGCAAGGCGCTCGAGGCTGCGCGCCAACCATTCCGCGACGCATCTGATCCATGAGGCGCTGCGCGAAGTGCTGGGCAGCCATGTCGCACAGAAGGGCTCGCTGGTCGCGCCCGAGCGCCTGCGCTTTGACATCTCGCACAACAAGCCGATTTCGGCCGAAGACCTCGAAGAGGTCGAGCGCATGGCCAACGAGATCGTCGTCCAGAACGGCCCGGTGACCACGCGCCTGATGTCGGTCGACGATGCCATCGCCGAGGGCGCCATGGCGCTGTTTGGCGAAAAGTACGGCGACGAAGTGCGCGTCGTGTCGATGGGCACCGGCCTGCACGGCGCCAAGGCGAACCGGCCCTATTCGGTCGAGCTCTGCGGTGGCACCCATGTCCGGGCGACCGGCGACATCGGCCTGGTGCGTGTCGTGTCGGACAGCGCGGTCGCCGCCGGCGTGCGCCGCATCGAGGCATTGACGGGCGAAGCCGCGCGCAAACATCTCGACGAGCAGGACAGGCGTTTGAAGGCGACGGCAGCCGTGTTGAAGATTTCGCCGGCCGATGTACCGGCGCGCGTCGAGACGCTGCTCGAAGAGCGCAAGAAGCTCGAAAAGGAACTGACCGAAGCGCGCAAGAAGCTGGCATTGGGCGGCGGATCGTCTGCCGATGCTCCAGCCGCCAATGAGACGGTCGCCGGTGTCGGCTTCCTCGGCAAGACGGTCTCAGGTGTCTCACCGAAGGACCTGAAGCCGCTGGCCGATGCCGGCAAGACGTCGCTCGGCTCCGGCGTCGTCGTCTTCGTCGGCGCCGGCGAAGACAACAAGGCAAGCGTCGTGGTGGCCGTCACCGACGACCTCGTCGGCCGCTTCAGCGCCGTCGACCTTGTCCGAGTGGCCTCGGCGGCACTCGGCGGGCAGGGCGGCGGCGGACGGCCCGACATGGCCCAGGCCGGCGGCCCCGACGCTTCCAAGGCCGATGATGCGATTGCTGCGGTAAGGGCGGCACTCGAAGCGGCGTAGGCGAGTGGACTGAATTTAAAGCAACGGTTGGAGGGACAGCGGACGTCACTTATCAGCCGATTTTTTCAGTCCGCACGAAGCTCGGCCGAGCCGCAATGCGCGCATACCAGTCCCGGATATCAGGGAACTCGGCCAGCAGATTTCGCCCCTCGGCGACCTTGACGAAATAACCGATGATCGGTGCGGCATGCAGGTCGGCCAGCGTCAGCTGGTCGCCCAGCAGCCACGGTCCCGGCGCTTTCAGCGCGGACAGCGTCCGAAGCGCTTTGCTCGCCTGAGCAAGGCCGCCGGCGATCAACGCCTCATCCGGCTGAGCCTTCTCCAGCCGCTCGACGGCGACATCCCAGACCATCGATCTGTAGGCATAGGCATCGAGCATGCCGATGATCTGGTTCATGGTTGCGCGGCCACGAGGCTCCGTCGCTTGCAGCGCTGGCCCGTCGAACGCCTCGTCAACATATCTGGCAATCGCGCTCGTCTCGAACAGCCGGAATCCGTCATGCTCGAAGGCCGGGATGCGGCCGAACGGATGATGTTCGAAATACCAGGCGGGAATCCCGTCGGCGGCAAAGACATCGACTGGCACAAGCTCGTAGTCGATGCCTTTTTCCTCAAGCACGAGGCGGACGATGCGCACATAGACGCTATAGTCCGCCCCGTAGACGATGGGCTTGCTCGACGATGTGGTGTTGACGCTATGATCGATGCGGGCGACGCTCTATTCTTTTATCTTCACAACGGGCTTGCCATCTTCGATGACGAGCGTGATCTTGCCTCCAAGCTCCGCCGGAGCGGGAGCGACATTGGCAGCTTGCACCTCAAACTTCGGCATGGAGTCCAAGAGCTCTTTGCCCTTGGTACTCTTTAGCCGTTCTTGCTGATCGAACCACATAGCCATTTACATCTACCTATTTTCGCAAATCCAGCTCATCCACGGAAGACAGATTTGCACTTCGACACGCCTCAAGTCTTTGTCGTTAACTCAGTGCTGTCGCGCACGAGATCAATATCGAGCGAAGCCTTTGGACGACATGCCTACGCCATCGCTTTCTGCAAATTCTCGTCGATCTTGTCGAGGAAACCGGTGGTCGACAGCCAGGGCTGGTCGGGGCCGATCAGCAGCGACAGGTCCTTGGTCATGAAGCCGGACTCGACCGTCTGGATACAGACCTTTTCCAGCGTGTCGGCAAAGCGCTTCAGCTCGGCATTGTCGTCGAGCTTGGCGCGGTGGGCGAGCCCCCGCGTCCAGGCGAAGATCGAGGCGATCGAATTGGTCGAGGTTTCCTCGCCCTTCTGGTGCTGGCGATAGTGGCGGGTAACGGTGCCGTGCGCGGCTTCGGCTTCCACCGTCTTGCCGTCCGGCGTCATCAGCACCGAGGTCATCAGGCCGAGTGAGCCGAAACCTTGCGCGACCGTGTCGGACTGGACGTCGCCGTCATAGTTCTTGCAGGCCCAGACATAGCCGCCCGACCATTTCAGGGCGGAGGCTACCATGTCGTCGATCAGGCGGTGCTCGTACCACAGCTTCTTCGACTTGAACTCGGTCTCGAATTCAGCCTCGTAGACCTCCTGGAAGATGTCCTTGAAGCGGCCGTCATAGGCCTTCAGGATGGTGTTCTTGGTCGACAGATAGACCGGGTAGTTGCGCAGCAAGCCGTAGTTCAGCGAGGCGCGGGCGAACTCGCGGATCGACTCATCGAGATTGTACATGGCCATGGCGACACCGGCGCCGGGCGCGTCGTACACATCGTGCTCGATCACCTGGCCGTCCTCGCCGACGAACTTGATGGTCAGCTTGCCCTTGCCGGGGAAGCGGAAATCGGTGGCGCGGTACTGGTCGCCGAAAGCGTGACGGCCGACGATGATTGGCTTGGTCCAGCCGGGCACCAGGCGCGGCACGTTCTTCATGATGATCGGCTCGCGGAAGATGGTGCCGCCGAGGATGTTGCGGATGGTGCCGTTCGGCGACTTCCACATCTTCTTCAGCTTGAACTCCTCGACGCGCTGCTCGTCAGGCGTGATCGTCGCGCATTTCACGCCGACGCCGTATTTCTTGATGGCGTTGGCCGAATCGATCGTCACCTGGTCGTTGGTGGCGTCGCGGTGTTCCACGCCGAGGTCGTAATATTCCAGCTTGAGGTCGAGATAAGGGTGGATCAGCTTGTCCTTGATGAACTGCCAGATGATGCGGGTCATCTCGTCGCCGTCGAGTTCGACGACCGGGTTCGCCACCTTGATCTTCGCCATGGAAAGAATGCCTCGTTGCTGGGATGTGGG
>NZ_RZRR01000216.1:0-7068 GCF_003998555.1 Mesorhizobium sp. M7A.F.Ca.CA.002.09.1.1
GAGCGAAGAAGCGCTTGCTGGCTTCGCGAACCGCTTCGACGTCGGCACGCGGGATCGGATGCCCGACGACATAGAGGAAGCCGATCGTCTCGAGATGGCGGCGCAGTGTCGCCGCCGTCGCGGCGATCGCTTCCTGGTCATCGCCATAGAGCGCCGACACATCGATGATCGGAATTTCGGAAAAGTCGCCGCGTGCGTCCATTCGAACACCTTCTCTTGAACATAAGATACAGTACTGTATTTCTACACATCCAAATCGCCTCAGCAATAGGCTTTCGAGCGCAACGGGAAAAACGCGGCACAATGGCACCACGCAAGATAATCATCGACACCGACCCAGGTCAGGATGACGCGTTCGCGATCCTTTTCGCGCTAGGCTCGCCAGCCGAACTCGAGGTAGTCGGCATCACGACAGTCGGCGGCAACGTGCCGCTTGCCCTAACGTCGAAGAATGCGCTCAAGGTCGTGGAACTTGCCGGACGACCCGATGTGCCGGTCTATGCCGGCTGCCCGGCGCCGATGGTGCGCAAGCTGATCACGGCCGAGTATGTTCACGGCGAAACGGGCCTCGACGGCGCCGATCTGCCCGAACCCGTCACACCGCTGCAGAGCGAGCACGCAGTCAATTACCTGGTGCGCACGATCATGGATGCGCCGGAAGGCGCGTTGACCGTCTGCACGCTCGGGCCGATGACCAACCTGGCCATGGCCATGACCATGGAACCGAAAATCGTCCCTCGGCTGCGCGAAGTCGTGCTGATGGGCGGGGGCTTTTTTCAAGGCGGCAATGCCACGCCTGCCGCGGAGTTCAACATCTTTGTCGATCCGCATGCCGCGCACAAAGTGTTCGACAGCGGCGTCCCGGTGACGATGGCCGGCATCGACTGCACCTACACTGCCCTGATGACGCCTGAATGGCTCGACGCCCTGCGCGCCACCGGCAGTCGCGCGGCGATCGAGGCCGCCAACATGGCCGACTTCTATCGCCAATACGGCACCCACAAATTCGCGACGGCGGCGCGTCCCATCCACGATGCGTGCGTCACCGGTTACCTTCTGGCCCCGGGGATCTACGAGCAGCGCCAGTGCGCCGTGACGGTCGATATCGTCTCGCCCGAAACCATAGGCATGACCGTCGTCGACTGGTGGCACGTCACCGGCCGCCGCAAGAACTGCAATGTCCTGCGCCGGATCGATCCGGCGCCGTTCTTCACGCTGATGCTGGAGCGGATCAGTGCACTGCCCTGAAAATGCGTATCCGGCGATAGACGGTGACACGGAGAATTGCGAAGCAGTCACGGGGCGGTTCGATAGGCGAATCGGCCATGCGCGTTGCGCGCGGCGACGAAGGTCTCGAATTTCATGAACGGGAAAGGCGTGCTGGCGAAAACGAAACGACCGCCTCGACCGGCGGTGCGATCAAAAGCGGCGCGGCAGACGCTCAGCCGTGAGGCCTGGATTGCGGCGGCGCGCAAGGTGCTGGAAAAGCGCGGCATCGGCGAGGTCAAGATCGACCGCCTGGCGCAGCAGTTGAAGGTCACGCGGGGCAGCTTCTATTTCCATTTTGCCAGCCTGGCGGACCTTCGCGGCGGCCTCTTGCAGGAATGGCGAAACAGCAATTGCGCGCCGTTCTGGGCGATGCGCGAGATCCACGACATAGACGGCCTGCAGTTCTTCACCGACATCGTGCATGTCTGGGTGGATGAAGCCCCTTTCAGCCCGCTGCTTGACTTGGCTGTTCGCGATTGGTCACGGACATCGAAAAAGCTCGCTCAGGAAGTCAAGGACATCGACGATCTGCGCATCGCGCTGCTCATCCGGGCGTTCCGCGCCATGGGCTATTCGGAAGACGAGAGCATCGTGCGGGCGCGCATCACCTATTTCCACCAGATCGGCCAGTACGCACTGTCCTTCAAGGAAGACCCGGCCGTGCGCCGCCGCTACCAGCCACTGTTCGGAGAAGTGCTGCTCGGACCGCTCGTTCAAGAACCCGGCACGGCGCCGAAGTCGACGGAGATGCGGGCCGATCGTCGTTAGGACCTCTGGCTGGAAACAGTCGTGCCATCTGGAACGGTCGGGCCGCGTTGTGGCGAGGAGCAGCACCTGTCGCAAAATCGCCATAGGCGGCAGTAAACTTCGAAGCCATTGTCCTTCAATCTCCGGAACCGTGCTAGAGAGCGCTACCGATTGAATAGCGCCTGCTGGTTCGAGGTCCCATTGACAAAACGGCTATCGGATTTCGACGTTGGCTTGCTGCTGACACTCGATGCGCTGTTGAAGCACCAGAACGTCACCCATGCGGCGTCGAGATTGAACATTACCCAATCGGCCTTGTCGGCCCGCCTGACGCGGCTGCGTCAATTGCTGAACGACCCTGGCACTTGAGCCCGAACTCGTCCGGCTGCTCGGTTGAGCGATTTCGTGAATACTGCTCATCTGTTCGACCCCGCCACAAGCAAACGTGTCTATCGCATTGCCGCAACGGACAATCCGGCAGCGATCCTGGCTCCGGACCTCATTCCGCGGTTCAAATCCCAAGCTCCCAACGCAAAGGTCGCCTTTACGGTGCCCGACAAGCCGAGGATCGTCGAGCACCTGGAGCAGGGCGACATCGATCTCTTCATCGGAGCCGCGGAAGACGTTCGAGTGGCCTGATCAGGCAGAAACTGTTCGAAGAGGAATTCGTCACCGCCCAGGGGCACGGCCATCCGCGCGGCAAGGGACCGATCACCCTGGACGAATTCTGTGCCCTCGACCATCTGCTCATTTCGACGATGCAGCGCCATGGCGGCGTGGACGCCCCACCGATGTTGGATGCCAATCGGGGTTTACAGCCGACGTCGGCCATTGCCCAGCCGCAGCGCGAGCCAGCCCTCAAGCGCCAACCTGAGCCAGAGTTCATGGCACAAATATAAGAAATATGTATGTAAGAAATACCACGATATGGACAGCGCCCGTCAAGAATGTTGTTCTTTCAGTACTAAAGCTCACATTGCATATGAAGAGCGCTAAAATCAAAAGCACTGTGTCAGTCGCTGGAAGCCCCAGGGTTAACCCTCTGCCCGTCAGCAGGCTGGCGGCTGCGACCGCCGGTATTGTCAAACCGATTGTGGCGCAAGCGGAACCCATCGCGACATTCAAACCGCGTTGCAGCTCATTGTTGAGTGAAGCGCGAACCGCCGAAATGGCCTCCGGCATCAACACCAGCCCGGCGATCATTGCCCCCACAATACTGTCAGCCTGGGTCACCTGGTAGGCAACGAGCGTATCTTCGACGCTTGCCGCGACCTGCTCGGCGAGCATGACAATGCCGATCAGGCCGGCCATCAGCAACAGAGCGCTGGCAAAGACGCTTTCGTGAGGAGCAGTCCGCAGCGAAACGCCGTGGGCCTGCCCTTCGACAAAGTCTTCTCGGTGGCGGATAGTCTGCGCGAACACAAAACTTGCATAAAGCAGCACCGAAAGCACGCTCACAAAGCCAAGTTGAGCTGCCGAAAATGTGCCCGGCCCCGTAGCTTGTGTGTAGGTCGGCAGAATAAGCGTCATGATGGTCAGCGCGATCAGAACCGCCAAATATGCGCTGGTCCCTTGTCGAACAATTGCCTGCTTGCGATGGCGCCAGCCGCCAAGCGCAAGACACGTGCCGACGACGCCGGTAGATGCAATCATCACCGTTGAAAAGACGGACTCACGTGCAAGCGTAGGGTTGTTCTCTCCATGCAGCATCATGGAAACGATGATCGACACCTCGATTGCCGTCACGGCAAAAGTCAGCACCAATGTGCCGTAGGGCTCTCCTACACGCCGAGCCACCGCCTCGGCGTGGTCGAGCACCACGAAAATGGTGGTGAACATGATCGCACTCGAAAGCGCTCCGACGAGTATCCTGACGCCCAGCGAACCTTCGTCCGCCGACAGCCCGCCTGCCCTGACGGCGACAGCCATCACCAAGGCGGCCAGCGGCATCGCATATGAAGTCACCGAACGTCCGAAACCGCTCATGCAAGCCCCTGCGCGCTGCTGCGAACCGTGGCTGCATTCGCGCACCGACAGATCGAAGCGTTCACCCGTTCACGCCGTCTTCTGCGTCACCAAGCCCAGTTCCTCCACCATCGCCTCGCGCATCAGGAACTTCTGCGGCTTGCCGGTCACCGTCATCGGCAATTCGGTGCGGAAGCGGATGTGGCGGGGGATCTTGTAATGGGCGATCTGGCCGGCGCAGAAGTTTCTGACCTCCTGCTCGGTGGCGATCTGGCCGGGCTTGAGCACGATCCAGGCGCACAGCTCCTCGCCATATTTGGCGTCGGGAATACCGAACACCTGCACCTCCTTGACCTTTGGATGGCGGTAGAGGAATTCCTCGACCTCCCTGGGATAGACGTTCTCGCCGCCGCGGATGACCATGTCCTTGACCCGGCCGACGATGTTGCAATAGCCCTCGGCGTCGATGGTGGCGAGGTCGCCGGTGTGCATCCAGCCGTCGGCGTCGATCGCCTCGCGGGTCTTGTCGTCGTCGTCCCAGTAACCCTTCATCACCGAATAGCCGCGCGTGCAAAGCTCACCCGGTACGCCGACCGCAACTGTAGCGCCATCGGCATCGACCGCCTTGACCTCGACATGGGGGTGGATGCGCCCGACGGTCGAGACGCGCTTTTCCAGGGGGTCGTCGACGCCGCTCTGGAACGACACCGGGCTGGTCTCGGTCATGCCGTAGGCGATGGTCACCTGTTCCATATGCATCAGCGACACCACCTTTTTCATCACCTCGATCGGGCATGGCGAACCGGCCATGATGCCGGTGCGCAGGCTGGAGAGATCGAAGGCGGAAAAATCCGGATGATCCAGCAGAGCAACGAACATGGTCGGTACGCCATAGAGCCCGGTGCAGCGTTCCTGAGCCACCGCCTTCAGCGTGGCGCCGGCGTCGAACCCTTCTCCCGGGAAAACCATGGTGGCGCCTTTCGAGACGCAACCCATCGTGCCCATCGACATGCCGAAGCAGTGGTAGAGCGGCACTGGTATGCAGAGCCGGTCGTCGGCGGTCAGCTTGATCGCCGAAGTGACGAAATTGCCGTTGTTGACGATGTTGCCGTGGGTCAGCGTCGCGCCCTTGGGGGCTCCCGTGGTGCCTGAGGTGAACTGGATGTTGATGGCTTCGCCCGGCTTCAGCTTCTCAGAGATGCGGTCGAGGCTGTCATGCTCGTCACGCCCGGCCATGGCCAGCACATCACCGAAATTGAACATGCCGGGCGAGTTCTCGTCACCCATGCGGATGACGATCTTCAACGCCGGCAGTTTTTGTGCCTTGAGCTTGCCCGGCGTGGCCTTGGCGATCTCGGGTGCCAGCGTCTCGATCATGCCGAGATAATCTGACGTCTTGAACCTGGCAGCGGTGACCAGCGCCTTGCAGCCGACCTTGTTCAGCGCATAGTCGAGCTCGGTCAACCGGTAGGCCGGGTTGATGTTGACCAGGATCAGGCCGATGCGGGCGGTGGCGAACTGCGTCACCAGCCATTCCCAGCGGTTGGGCGACCAGATGCCGACGCGATCGCCCTTTGCCAGGCCCAGTGCCAGGAAGCCGGCGGCCAGCGCATCCACCGTGTCCGAAAGTTCGCTCCAGGTGAAGCGCTTGTTCTGGTCGACGAAGACGGCGGCGTCGAGCGTGCCATATTTGCTGACCGTCTCGGAAAACAGCGCGGGGATGGTCTTGTCGAGCAGCGGCACGCTGCGTTCGCCAGAGACATGCGCCCTACCATCGACGGGTGCGACGAAGACACCGCCCGCTCGCGCTCCGCGTCCGCGCAGATTGCTGGCATTCTTCAGCTCGTCGAGATTGACCGGCATCGCTCTCTCCTCCCGGGATTGGCCGAGCCTATCAGCCTGAGGGGGTGGTGAAAATCCCGGCGATAGTCGTGGCAGGGCAACGATCCGGCCCACGACGCTTCGGGGCCTTCGTTGGTTGATGAACATCAAACGCAAAAACCCGCCTGGGCGGCGGGTCACTGGCGCAAATCAGCACCATAGGTAAAAATGTAGCATAGCTGCTCTCACCAGTCAAGGAAATAATTCCTATACAGGAAAGCCCCGGCGCAAGGCTACCGACACCGCGGGACGGCCGCCGTCAGGGCTTTCAAGCCGGGTTCGGAGCCGTGAGGGGCAGCGGGCGAAGGCCCGCCGCTATCCGACCGCAGCCGCCATCTTCGCCGCGATGTCGCGCAGGACCGCTTCATCGGCCGCCGCCCGTGTCTTCCTGGACGCCACGAGACAAGCCTGCGAGCGAAGGACGAGGCCATCGCCCAGCACCTTGAGATGATTGGCGCGCAGCGTCGAGCCGGTGGTTGTGATGTCGACGATGACATCGGCCAGTCCGGCCGCCGGCGCACCTTCGGTGGCCCCCAGGCTTTCGACGATGCGATAAACCTGGATGCCGTGCTTCTGCGAGAAGAATTGCTGGGTCAGCCGCCAGTATTTGGTGGCGATGCGCAGCCGCCGGCCATGGCGCTGGCGAAAATCGGCAGCGACGTCGTCGAGGTCGGCCATGGTGTCGACATCGAGCCAGATGTCCGGCACGGCCACCACGACATCGGCATGGCCAAAACTGAGACGGGCGACGATTTCGGCGCGGCTCTCCCAGTCGGCAAGGTTTTCACGCACCAGGTCCTCGCCGGTGATGCCGAGATCGACGGCACCCTGGCCGATCTCGCCTGATATCTCGGAAGCCGACAGGAACACCACTTCGACATCGTCCAGGCCCTCGACGCGGGCGTGGTATTTGCGCTCGTCGCCGGGCAGGCTGACGGCTAACCCGGCTTTGGCCAGCACGTCCAGCGCCTGCTCTTTCAGGCGGCCTTTGGACGGGATCGCCAGCGTGATCATGGCGCCGTCTCCCGCAATGCCTCGATGCGGTCGAGCCAGACCGAAAAGCCGACGCCGGGGATCGGCGTCTTGGCGCCAAGCAAGGTCAGCAGCCGGTCATAGCGGCCGCCGCCGACCAACGGCCGGTCGCCATTGTCGGCCGCGATTTCGAAAACCAGGCCGGTGTAGTAGTCGAGCGGGCGGCCGAACGCG
>NZ_RZRR01000217.1:0-7068 GCF_003998555.1 Mesorhizobium sp. M7A.F.Ca.CA.002.09.1.1
GCGGATAATTTTCCCGCCCTGCCCCCGCCGCTCGACCACCACGAGGCGCTGGTCGAATCCGACCGCTGCTATTTCTGCTACGATGCACCGTGCATGAATGCATGCCCGACTTCGATCGACATTCCGCTGTTCATCCGCCAGATCTCGACCGGTAATCCGATCGGTTCGGCCAAGACCATCTTCGACCAGAACATATTGGGCGGCATGTGCGCCCGCGTCTGCCCGACCGAGACGCTGTGCGAGGAAGTCTGCGTGCGCGAGGTGGCGGAAGGCAAGCCGGTGCAGATCGGCCGCCTGCAGCGCTACGCCACCGACGTCGCCATGGGCGAGAACAAGCAGTTTTATCCGCGCGCCGAGCCGACCGGCAAGACGGTCGCCGTGGTCGGCGCCGGGCCGGCCGGCCTTCGCGCGCGCCTCCAGGATGGTCACGTCATGGCCGTGGCGGGCGAGCCGGTGCGCGGCGGCAAGGCCGGCGGCCTCAACGAATACGGCATCGCCGCCTACAAGAGCGTCGACGATTTCGCCCAGGCCGAAGTCGACTACGTGACCGCGATCGGCGGTATCGACATCCAGAACGGCAAGGCGCTCGGCCGCGACTATCAGCTGTCGGATCTGATCCGCAATTACGACGCGGTGTTTCTCGGCATGGGCCTTGGCGGTGTCAATGCGCTGCGTGCCGATGGCGAGGACGCTGACGGCGTCATCAACGCGGTCGAGTTCATTGCCGAGCTGCGCCAGGCCAGCGACCTTTCCGGCCTGCCGGTTGGTCGCCGCGTCGTCGTCATCGGTGGCGGCATGACGGCCATCGACGCCGCGGTACAGTCGAAGCTGCTCGGCGCCGAGGAGGTGACGATCTGCTACCGGCGCGGCCAGGAGCACATGAATGCGTCTGAGTTCGAGCAGGATCTGGCCGCTGCCAATGGCGTCAGCATCCGTCACTGGCTGCAGCCGAAGCGGGTGATCGCCGAGAGCGGCAAGGTCACTGCCGTCGAACTCGAATACACCGCCCTCAACGGCGACAGGCTTGCCGGCACCGGCGAGACGCTGACGCTCGTTGCCGATCAGGTGTTCAAGGCGATTGGACAGAGCTTTGTCCCGGCCGCCCTCAACGGCAGCGGTGCATCGATCGGCCTCGAAGCCGGCCGCATCAAGGTGGATTCGGAAGGGCGCACGTCGCTTGCCAAGGTCTGGGCCGGTGGCGACTGCATCTTCGGTGGCGACGACCTGACCGTCTCGGCGGTCGCGCAGGGACGCGACGCTGCGGAGAGCATCAATCGGGCACTGACCTCGAACGGGAGGGCATGAGCATGGCGGATATCAGAAACAATTTCGTCGGCATCAAGTCGCCCAATCCGTTCTGGCTGGCCTCGGCGCCACCGACCGACAAGGCCTACAACGTCATCCGCGCCTTCAAGGCCGGCTGGGGCGGCGTGGTGTGGAAGACGCTGGGCGAGGAGGGCCCACCGGTGGTCAACGTCAACGGTCCGCGCTACGGCGCGATCTGGGGCGCCGACCGCCGCCTGCTCGGCCTCAACAACATCGAACTGATCACCGACCGCGACCTGCAGGTCAATTTGCGCGAGATCAAGCAGGTCAAGAAGGACTGGCCCGACCGCGCCATCGTCGTCTCGCTCATGGTGCCTTGCGTCGAGGAGGCCTGGAAGGCGATCCTGCCTGTGGTCGAGGAGACGGAGGCCGACGGCATCGAGCTCAATTTCGGCTGTCCGCACGGCATGTCGGAACGCGGCATGGGCGCCGCCGTCGGCCAGGTGCCGGAATATATCGAAATGGTGGTGCGCTGGTGCAAGCAGAACACCCGTATGCCCGTCATCACCAAGCTGACGCCCAACATCACCGATGTGCGCAAGCCCGCGCGCGCAGCACATGCCGGCGGCACCGACGCGGTGTCGCTGATCAACACCATCAATTCGATCACTGGTGTCGATCTCGACAGCTTCGCGCCGCAGCCGACCATCGACGGCAAGGGCTCGCATGGCGGCTATTGCGGGCCGGCGGTAAAGCCGATCGCCATGAACATGGTGGCCGAGATCGCGCGCGATCCGGAAACGCAGGGCCTGCCGATCTCCGGCATCGGCGGCATCACCACCTGGCGTGACGCGGCCGAATTCATGGCGCTTGGCGCCGGCAATGTGCAGGTCTGCACGGCGGCGATGACCTACGGCTTCAAGATCGTGCAGGAGATGATCGCGGGCCTGGAAAACTGGATGGACGAGAAGGGGCACGCCTCGCTCGACGACATCGTCGGCCGCGCCACGCCCATTGTCACCGATTGGCAGTATCTCAACCTGAACTACGTCGCCAAGGCGCATATCGACCAGGATGCCTGCATCAAGTGCGGCCGCTGCCACATCGCCTGCGAGGACACTTCGCACCAGGCGATCACCAGCATGGTCGACGGCGTCAGGCACTTCGAGGTCATCGAGGCCGAGTGTGTCGGCTGCAATCTCTGCGTCAATGTCTGCCCGGTCGAGAACTGCATTACCATGGAGCCGCTGGCAGCCGGTGTGATGGACCAGCGCACCGGCAGGCCGGTATCGCCGGTCTACGCCAACTGGACCACGCACCCGAACAACCCGATGGCCAAGGTGGCTGCGGAGTAGGAACTCCCCCAAGAGAAAAACGGCGCTTTCGAGCGCCGTTTTTCATTTTCCTATTGCAGATATGAATTATCCACGATAGTATGTATCCATGAATAAGGAACCTGTTCGATGAAGCTGGGCGAGGGTGTTGAAGCAGCCATCCATTGCGCCGCCACGCTGGCCAGTGTGGAAGGCAATAGCACCATGCCGGGCGCCGCTCTCGCCGAGGCCTTTGGCCTTTCGCCGAGCTATCTGCTCAAGCATCTCAACATGCTGAGCGCGGCGCGCGTCCTGGAATCGGTGCCCGGGCCTGCCGGTGGCTATCGGCTGGCGCGGCCAGCCGAGCGCATCACGCTGCTCGACATCGTGCTGGCCGTCGAGGGCCGCGAGCCGGCCTTCCGCTGCGGCGAGATCCGCCAGCGCGGTCCGGTGAAGCTCGATGCGTCGGCCTATGTGAAACCCTGCGGCATCAACGCCGCGATGCTGAAGGCCGAACGCGCCTATCGCGCCGCGCTCGCCGAGACCAAGCTGTCCGATATCGTGGCCACCTACGCGGCAGAAGGCGATCCCAGGTCGCTTGCTGCGAGCTGCGCCTTTGTCGAGCGCCACCAGCGGCCGCAGAAATCCAGTTAACTCCAAAACCTCAAAACCCAAGCAGACGTGAAAGGACGAGACGATGAAACAGAGGCTGCAATTTTTCGCCAAGGCGCCGGAGATCATGAAGGCGGTGTCGGCGCTCAACAAGGCGGTGGACGAATGCGGGCTCGAGGTGAGCCTGCTGCACCTGATCAAGCTCAGGGCTTCGCAGATCAATGGCTGCTCGTTCTGCGTCGAGATGCACAGCCGCGAGGCCAGGCGCGACGGCGAGACCGAGCAGCGGCTCTATCTGGTTTCAGCCTGGAAGGAATCGCCGCTGTTCTCGGAGCGTGAACGCGCGGCTTTGGCCTGGACCGAAGCCGTCACCCTGATCGCCAACAACGGCGTGCCGGACGAACTTTATGCACGTACGCTGGAGCATTTCTCAGAAGAGGAGCTGGTCAAGCTGTCCGTTGCGCTCGGCATGATCAACACCTGGAACCGGCTGTGCATCCCGTTCCAAGCCATACATCCGATGCCGGCGGCCAAGGCTGCCTGATTGTCCAATCATGTTGGGAGCGCCGTGGAGAGCGCGCTCCCACTGCCTTAAACCTTTAAAGGGGAGAGTTTGATGCCTGCGGATTTGCCTTCGACCTTGTTGTTTCTCGCTCGCCTGCTGCTCGGCGGCGCCTTCGTTTTCGCCGGCCTGCGCAACATCCAGAACGCGGCCTTCCTGACCCAGCTGATGGCCGCGCGCGGTGTGCCGCAGGCGCGGTTGGCACTGTGGACTGGTATCGTGCTTCAGGTCGCCGCCGGTGTGCTGGTCATCGCAGGATTGTGGACGGCACTCGCGGCCACGGTGCTGCTGCTGTTCCTCATCGTCGCCACGCCGATGTTCCACAATTTCTGGGACCATCAGGGTCCGGACCGTGCGTCCCGCATCAATGGCTTCGTCGGGAATGTTGCCCTGAGCGGTGGCTTTCTGACCCTGATCGCGCAATCCGTTTGACGCACAGTTCCATGCCGACTGCGGCCTCTGGTGCCGACGGCTCGACCATAAAATCGGAACCAATCGAGCCGTTGACGCATTTCACACCTGCATGCCCAGCATCCAGGATGAAATATGAAAATCGCCCATGTCGCGCCGCTTTATGAATCGGTGCCGCCAAGGCTCTATGGCGGCACCGAGCGCATCGTCTCGTATCTGACCGAAGCGCTGGTCGATCTGGGTCATGAGGTGACGCTGTTTGCCAGTGGCGACAGCCAGACCTCCGCGAAGCTGGTACCCAGCCGGGAACGCGCGTTGCGCCTCGATCCGCGTCCGCTCAAATCCGAGATCGCGGCGCATCTTTCGATGCTTGCGCAGGTGAGGGAACGGGCGTCGGAGTTCGACGTCATCCACTTCCACCTCAGCCACTTCCTGCATTTTTCCTTCTTTGAGGATATTGCGGAGCGGACGGTGACGACGCCGCATGGCAGGCTGGATTATGTCGACCTGGCGCCGGCCTATGAACGGTTCCCGCGCTTTCCCCTGATTTCCATTTCGCACAGCCAGAAGGCGGGCCTTGCCAACGCCAACTGGTTGGCGACGATCCATCACGGATTGCCGACTGCTCTCTACGAGCCGACGTTCGAGACGGCCGCCGAAGAACCCTACCTTGCCTTCCTCGGCCGGTTCTCACGCGACAAGCGCCCGGATCGCGCCATCGAGATCGCCTTGCGTTCGGGGCTCAAGCTCAAGCTCGCGGCAAAGATCGGCGACGACGATCGCGCCTATTTCCGTGAGGTGGTCGAGCCTTTGATCGATGGCGATCGCGTTGTCTATGTCGGTGAGATCGAGGAAAACCAGAAGGCGGAATTTCTCGGCAAGGCGGCAGGCCTGCTGTTCCCGATCGACTGGCCGGAGCCGTTCGGCCTTGCCGCTATCGAGGCAATGGCCTGCGGCACACCGGTCATCGGCTGGAGTTGCGGTGCGCTGCCGGAGATCATCGATCAAGGCGTCACCGGTTTTATCGCTGACACAATGGATAGCGCGGTCGCTGCGGTGCCGGACTTGCTGCAACTCGACAGGCGAAAGGTGAGGGCCGTTTTCGAAAAGCGGTTCTCCGCCCGAAGAATGGCCGGCGACTATCTGGCCGCCTATGCGGGCCTGATCGGCGTCCCGAGCACGGCGAAGGCGTCTTGAGCAGCGACGTGCTCGAGCCACGGCAACGAAACAACAGGGATCTTTGACGAATGGCCCAACTCGATGAGCGCCAGCTCGATCCTGCGGTTGCGCTTGCATCGCTCGACGCCACCGCCCCTCGCGAGCCGCATCGGTTGTTTGCGCTCAAGCAGGGCGATTGCTTCGCCGTTGCCGACGCCTATGGCGACATACGTGGCGCCGGCGACGGTTTCTTTCGCGACGACACGCGGGTTCTTTCCGAGTTCCGGCTGACCGTCGGCGGCAGGCAGACATCTCTGCTCGGCGCCTCGCTCAGCCAGGACAATGTGCTGTTCACCACCAATTTGACCAATCTGCCGATACAGAGCGCCGGTGGACGCGACATCCCGCAGGGAGCCATTCACATCGAACGCGTCAGACTGCTTTGGCAGGACAGGCTGTTTGAACGCATCACCCTTTCCAATTACAGCCGGGAACACTCGACGATCAGCGTTTCCCTGCACTATTCCGCCGATTTCCGCGACATGTTCGAAGTGCGTGGCTCGACACGGCCGAAGCGCGGGCTGGCCCATGCCGCCGAAACAAACGCGACGTCGGTCCTGCTGCGCTATGATGGGCTCGATGGCCTGGCCCGCCTCTCGGCGATATCGTTCTCGCAGGCGCCGGACCAACTGAGTGCCAACCGTGCCGATTTCCTGATCGCCGTGACCAAGCGCAGCAGGAAGGTGCTTTATGTCGAGGTCGGTCCCGAGGTGGCCGACAAGCCCGACCGCGACCGGTTCCGCGCCGCTGCCGCCCGCGCCCGCTTTGGCATGCGGGCCAAACGTCGCCATGGCGCGACGGTGCGCAGCTCGGGCCGTGTCTTCAACGACTGGGTCGAGCGCGCTCGCGCCGATGTCGCGCTGCTGACCACCGAGCTGGCGACCGGCCCCTATCCCTATGCCGGCATCCCCTGGTTCTCGACGGCGTTCGGCCGCGACGGCGTCATCTCGGCGCTGCAGATGCTGTGGCTCAATCCGGGCCTGGCGCGGGGCGTGCTGGCCTTTCTGGCCCAGCATCAGGCGACCGAGACATCGCCGTTCAGCGATTCGCAGCCGGGCAAGATCATGCACGAGACCCGCAAGGGCGAAATGGTGGCGCTGCGGGAGCTTCCCTTTGGCCGCTACTACGGTGGCGTCGATACGACACCGCTCTACATCTACCTTGCCTGTGCCTACGCCGATCGTACCGGTGACATGGCGTTCATCGACGGCCTGTGGCCGTCGCTGTGCGCCGCGGCCGAATGGACGGAGGAGGCGGGCCGGGAAACCGGATTCGTGACTTACCAGCGAGCGGCCGAGTCCGGCCTCGCCAACCAGGGATGGAAGGACAGTTTCGATTCGGTCTTCCATGCCGATGGCCGCATTCCCAAGGGCCCGATCGCCCTTGTCGAAGTGCAGGGCTACGTCTTTGCCGCCTTCCGGGGGCTGGCGGCACTTGCCCGTCGCCGGGGCGAGAACGACAGGGCCGACCACTGGGATGATCGCGCCGAAGCGATGCGGGTTGCCGTGGAACGGGATTTCTGGCTTGACGATCTCGGCTTCTATGCGCTGGCAATCGACGGTGCCGGCGAGCCCTGCAAGGTGCGGACCTCGAATGCGGGGCATCTGCTCTTTGTCGGATTGCCTGAGCCGGCGCGGGCCCAGATGGTGGCTGACCAGCTGCTTTCCGCCTCCTTCCATTCGGGCT
>NZ_RZRR01000218.1:0-7066 GCF_003998555.1 Mesorhizobium sp. M7A.F.Ca.CA.002.09.1.1
TGGTTGCGCTTTCCGCGAGCGCATGTTCGGCGCGACCGGGCTGACAGGCGACGGCTATCTGATGGCGGCGGAGGCCGGCGCCAGCCTGTCGGGCATGGAGTTCACCGGCAAATACACGCTGGCGCCCTACGGCTCCTCGTTGAACAAGGGGCTGCCGTTCCGCTGGGCGTCGTTCCATCGCGAAGATGGCTCACCGATCGTCGGGCCGACCGGCGAGCCGTTGCGCAACGGCATCGGCGACCGCGAGGAGGAAGTGGCGCGCGCGCTGATCGACGGCCCGGTCTACGCGCGGCTCGATCAGGCCGAACCAGCGCTGCAGGGCTGGCTGCGCCAGGGCCAGCCGAATTGCTTCGTGCCCTATGACCGCGCCGGCATCGACCCTTTCAGCGAGCTGTTCCGCATCACCCTGCGCGCCGAAGGCACGGTGCGCGGCACGGGCGGCATAGACATCGTCTCCGACGATTGCGCCACCGGCGTACCCGGCCTCTATGTCGCCGGCGACGCGGCCAGCCGCGAGATCATGACCGGTGCGGTGTCGGGCGGCGGCGCCGTCAATTCGTCCTGGGCGCTGGCCAGCGGCTGGTGGGCGGGCAAGGGCGCTTCGACCCATGCCAAGCGCCGGACCGGCAAGGCATTCCGCACTGAGGTGCAGTCGCTTGGCCAGGCTGGATTACGTCCTGCATCATCGCCGCGCGTCGACATCTCGGCAGGCGAAGTCATCGAGGCGGTGCGCAGTGAGGTGACGCCGCTCGACAAGAATTTCTTCCGCACCGGCGAAGGCCTGGAGAAAAGCGGCGAGCGGTTGGAGAGTGTCTGGCGCGACGTGCGCGACCATCTGCAAGGCGACGGGCTGGATAGGGTCCGTACCCGAGAGGCAGCTTCGATCGCCGCCGCCGGGCGCTGGTCCGTGGCCGCAGCGCTGCACCGCACCGAGAGCCGCGGTATGCATCGCCGCACCGATTTGCCGGGCAAGAGCCCGGCCTTCGCGCACCGGCTGGTCATCACCGGTGTGGATGCGTTCCGCATCGCAGGCGCGCCTGAGCGGCTGGCGGAGCTGGCGTCATGATCGAGATCGTCTCAGCCACGCGCTGTGTCGAATGCGACATCTGCGTCAAGGTGTGCCCGGCCAACGTCTTCGACGCGACCGAGAGCGGCGTGCCAGTGATCGCCCGCCAGGAGGACTGCCAGACCTGCTTCCTGTGCGAAATCTACTGCCCGACCGACGCGCTCTATGTGGCCGAGTTCGCCGAAGGGCCGACCGGCATCACGGAAGCTCAGGCCGACGCCCGACAGCTGTTTGGCTCCTATGCCCGCGCGCTCGGCTGGAAGCGCGGCAAGGCCGGCGGCTCGGAATTCGACCCGACGCACCGCATCCGCGTGGCGCAGTGAACCGATCGGAGACAGATATGGACCGTATCGTCGTCAGCGACATCAGCAAGACCTTCCAGCTCAAGCCGGGGCAGTTCGTCACCGTCGATGGCGAGGCGACCGACCGCGTCACCGTGCTCGATGGCGTTGACCTCTCGATCCGCAAGGGCGAGTTCATCACGCTGGTCGGCCCCAGCGGCTCGGGCAAGTCGGTGCTGCTCGACATCATTGGCGGGCTGACGCAGGCGACCGGCGGCGACGTCAAGCTCGATGGCCGGCGCATCACCAGGCCCGACCCGAAGACCGGCTATGTCTTCCAGCAATATGCGCTGTTTCCCTGGCGCACGGCGCTCGCCAACATCGAATATGCGCTGGAAGTGCGCGGCGTGGCCAAGGCTGAGCGCACGGCGACGGCCCGCCATCTGTTGTCGCTGTTCGGCCTTGCCGGCTTCGAGGACCGTTTTCCCAACCAGCTGTCCGGCGGCATGCAGCAGCGTGTGGCGATCGCGCGTGCGCTGGCCAGCAACCCGGAAGTGTTGCTGATGGATGAGCCGTTCGCGGCGCTTGACCAGCAGACGCGCGAGCTTCTGCAAGGCGAGCTGCTGCGGATCTGGGGCAAGATCAACACGACGGTCATTTTCGTCACCCACTCGATCGACGAGGCGATCTTCCTCGCCGACCGGGTGGTGGTGATGACGGCGCGGCCGGGCGCGGTGAAGGAGATCATCGATATCGACCTGCCACGGCCGCGCGACGGCGACATCCGCGCCAGCGCCGAATTCAATCTATATCGCGCTCGCGTCTGGGACGTGCTGCGCGACGAGGTCAACAAGGCGCAGAAGGACTGGACTCTGTCGCCAGCCTTCAGTCACTGAGGAACTGGACCCATGGCCTATCTGACCGAGAAGTTTGGCTCCGCTGGAGCGCTCCACCTGTTTGCCGGCGCTGGCGAAACGGTAGCCGCCGCCAGGGTCCCCGCCATCAAGGCCAACGCCAAGATCCGGAGCAAGAAAGCGAGCCGCGGCACATTCCTCTATGGCTTGCCGCTGCTCGGCCTGTTCTTCCTGCTGTGGGAGATCGCGCCCCGGCTCGGCTGGCTGAACCGGATCTTCTTTCCGCCGCTGAGCGAGGTGCTGGTCGCCGGGTGGGCGCTGCTCGCCTCGGGCGTGCTGATCGAGCATATCGGCATAAGCCTGCAGCGCGCTGCGATCGGCTTCGCACTCGGCGTGGTGGTCGCCATCCCGCTCGGTCTGTTGATGGGGCGCTATTCGCTGTTCGAGAAGGTTTCCGACCTTTTGGTGCAGACGCTGCGCAACACCTCGCAATTCGCGCTTCTGCCGGTGTTCATCCTGCTGCTCGGCATCGGCGAGGAATCGAAGGTCGCGATCACCTTCTACTCCTCGGTGTTTTTTCTCCTCGTCAACACGATCAGCGGCGTCAAGTCGGTCGATCCGCTGCTCATCAAGGCGGCGCGCTCGATGGGCACGTCCGACTTCGACCTGTTCCGGAAAGTCATCCTGCCGGCCAGCATTCCCTCGATCGTCGCCGGCGCTCGGCTGGCGGTGAAATCCTCGCTGTTCGCGGTCATCGGCGCCGAGATGCTGGCGGCCAAATCCGGCCTCGGTTTCCTCATCCAGAATTCGCAGCTGATGATGGAAACGGCCGACATGTACGCCGGCATCCTGACGCTGACCGTCATCGGCCTGACCGTCAATTACCTGCTCGTCTGGTTCGAGCGCTGGGCAACAGCCTGGAAGGGCCAGTCCGAGACCTCGCTCATTTAAGCGGCCCCATTCATTCCAAACAGGAAGGATTTTCCCATGCCCAACATCCCATTCGACGCAATTCGCCGGCTGCTTCTGAAGGGCGCCATTGCCGTCGTAATCGGCCTTGGCGGCATGCCTGCCTTCGCACAGGACAAGCCTGACATCATCCGCATCGGCAGCACGGCGCCGGGGCACCTCAAATTCATCCTCGCCAAGAAGGACGGCTGGTGGGACAAGGAATTCGCCAAGGACGGCATCAAGGTCGAACTGGTGACCTTCAACGGCGGCTCGGAAGCCACGACGGCATTGGCGACCGGCGCCATCGAGTTCACCTATACCGGCAACAATCCGGCGCTGCGCGTTGCTGCGTCCGGCGCCGACGTCAAGCTGATCGGCCTGTCGAGCTATGTGAAGGCCGGCGGTTCCTACATCGTCGTCAAAACCGACTCGCCGTTGAAGACGCTGCAGGATCTCAGGGGCAAGAAGGTCGCCTATCTCACCGGAACGGTGCGGCATTCGAACTTCAGCAAGGCACTGAACAGCGTCGGCCTGACCACCAATGACGTCGAAGGTCTGAACCTGCCTTTCGAGGCATCCGGCCCGGCGCTGCTGCGCGGCGATATCGACGCCATTGTCGAGACGGATTCGACGGCGGCCAAGCTGGGCGACACCGGCGAGGCGCGGGTGCTGTTCGACACCAGCACCCATCCGGAATGGAACGTGCCGAACGTCATCTCGGTCAACGGCGCCTTCGCGGCGAAATATCCCGATCTGGTCAAGCGGCTGCTGAAGGTCGACATCGAGATTTCGCGTTGGGCCGACGCTCATCCGGACGAGACGATCAAGACGTTTGTGGAGGCGACCAAGTCGTCGGAGAAATCCGTCCGCAAGACCTATGCCGACGGGGTGTTCCACCAGGATCCGAAACTCACCGACGACGCGATCGCCGCCTTGCAGGGCGAGGAGAAATTCATGGCCAGCGCCGGGCTCCTGAAGGGCTCGATCGACTACGGAAAATGGGTCGACAAGAGCTTTGTCGATGGCGCCGCGGCTGAAGTCGCTGCCGTCCAATAGACTGGAAGCATCGAGCGGGGCGGGCGCTTTACCGCGCTGCCCCGTTCGTCTGGTCCGTCAAATCTCTGGGATGTTCTCCTTGAAGATCACCTGCAGCCTTGGCTGGTGCAGTTCATAGGGCAATCCCCGGACCGCATGGGTCAAAGTGTTGAGCGCTTCGCGGGCTTCGACGCGCGGGTTCTGGTCGATGACCGCGTCGAGCGTGCCGTCGAGCAGAAGGTCCTTGGTGCCGTCCGTCACCTCGTGGCCGAGGAAGACCATGGACTGGGCGCGGCCGTGCTCCTTGAGCGCGCGGGCGATGCCGGTGTTGCCGGCGCCGACATTGTAGATCGCGGCAAGGTCGGGGTGCCGCTCCAGCAGGGCCGATGCCTCCGAATAGGCCTTCTCGCGGTCGTCGAGCATTTCGCGCATCTCGACGATCTGCAGGTTGGGTGATTCCTCGGTCAGGACGTGGCGGAACCCCATCTCGCGTTCTTCGTGGCCGCGATAGGACAGCGAGCCGGCGAACAGCGCCACCTTGCCCGGATGCCCCGATCCCATGAAGCGGTTGAGCAGATAGCCGGCCAGCCGCCCGGCGGCGCGGTTGTCGATGCCGATATAGGCGACCCTGGGCACATGCAGGATGTCGGAGGCGATGGTCACCACCTTGATATCGTTGGCCGACAGGGATCGGATCGCTTCGCGCACCGTCGGATGGTCGAGCGCTATAACGCCGACGCCTTGCGTCTGTCCGCGCAGGTCCTGCAGCAGGCGGGCGAGCCGGTCAGGATTGAAGCCCTCGATGGTGGCGATATGGACATCGAGGTCGGGCCGCGCCAGAGCCTGTGCCTCGATGTGCCGGTGCAGCATCTTGATGAAGGAATTGGTGCCGGCCGGCAGCGCGAAGTCGAGTCGGATGACCTCGCCAGGCGAGGGCCGTGGCGGCGCGCCGTTCGGGCCTTCGGCGATGTAGCCGAGGCGCTGCGCCATTTCGAGCACGATTTCGCGCGTGCGCGCCCGCACGCCGGGTCGGTTGTTGAGCACGCGGTCGACGGTGGCGGCCGAGACGCCGGCTTCCCGGGCTATGTCAGTCAGGGTGGAACGCACCGTCTTTCATCTCCTGCATGCGTCAGATCGGCTGGTGACGGCTTCCCCGCCATCGGCGATTCTGATGGGAAATGATGTATCCGCCCTTAGCCCATGCGCAAGCCGCCGCGCTAAATCAAATGGTCCGGCAGGGCTGCGCAGGGCCGGGAAGGGTCGTGTGCCCTCAAATTGAAGCACCCGGCATGATGCATGGATCCCGTTTTTGTGCATTTCCTTGCCCTATTGCGATGTTGTGAGGTGTTTTGATTATTTATGATGTTGACAGCCTTGCCATGCTGCCGTCAATATCCCTCATAAGGGCCGTGGAGGAAACGTGGCCCTGAGGGAGGAGTTTCAATGTCTGACTTGATCCGCATCTCGCGGCGCCGGCTGCTGGCATCCGGAGGAAAGGCGGCTGTGATCATGGCCGCCGCTGGTATCGCACCCCAATTCATTCGTCCCGGCCGCGCCTATGCGGCCGACGCGCTGGCGCCAGGCATGATCGGCGGCCCGACGGGCTTCGATGGAGCCGAGCGCTACCAGTATGGCGCCGACACGCCGGAAGGCCGCGCCATCGAGGCGGCCAAGGCGCTGAAGGGCGCCGGCAAGGCGCCCGCCAAGATCGTGCTCGGCCTGTCCGACGGCTCGATCGGCCAGCTCACGCAGCCGTTCCCGGCCGGTGCGCCGTCGATCAAGGAGCTGTGGGAAAAGGAAACCGGCATCGCGATCGAAATCGTCGGTTTGCCGAACGGCCAGGAATTCACCAAGACGATGCAGGACATCTCCACCAAGGGTGGGGCCTACGACATCTATTCGACCGAATGGAACCGCCTCGGCGACCTCGCCGAAACCGGCGGCATCGCCAAGCTCGATGACTTTGTCGCGCAGCACAAGCCCGAATGGGACGATCCCGTCAGCGGTTATGTCAACGGCGCCAAGGGCGTGTCGCTGCTCAACAAATACCGCGGCTCCAACTATGGCGTATCGCTGGATGGCGACTTCCAGACCTGGGTCTACCGCACCGATTTGTTCGGCGACGAAGCCGAGAAGAAGGCCTTCAAGGACAAATACGGCTACGATCTGGCGCCGCCGAAGACCTGGAAGCAGCATGGCGACATCGCCGCCTTCTTCCAGTGACCGGACAAGGGCCTGTTCGGCTCGACCGACCTGCGCAACCAGGGTTGGGGCTATACCAATTGGTACCAGCGCTATGTCTCGATGGCTTCGCCCAACCAATTCCTGTTTGGCGATGACGGCAAGCCGATGATCAATTCCGAGCAAGGCATCGCCGCCACCAACGAATATGTCGCTTCGCTCGCACATCATTCGCCGGATGCGATCTCCTGGGGCTGGCCGGAGCAATACGGCAACTTCGCCAAGGGTGGTGCGGCGATGACCTGCGCCTTCTCCAACCTGCCGAAATTCCTCGACAATGCCGGCAACAAGGATTCGGCCGTCACCGGCAAGATCGGCTCGATGCTGCCGCCAGGCCGCGAGATCGACGGCAAGCTGATCAGCCGTTCCGTGCTGTGGTTCTCGCTGACCGGCATGGTTTCGTCGCAGTCGAAGAACCAGGAGGTTGCCTATCTCCTGCTGCAATGGCTGGGCTCGGCCCGTATCTACGCCTGGATGAGTGCCAATCCCGGCGGTTATCTGGACCCGTTCCGGCTTTCGGACTTCTCCGATCCGCTGGTGCGCCAGACCTATCATGCCTACCACATGGACGTCGTGCGCGAGACGGTGGCGCGCACCGTGCCGACCATCAACTATCCCGGCGCGACAGCCTTCCACAA
>NZ_RZRR01000219.1:0-7045 GCF_003998555.1 Mesorhizobium sp. M7A.F.Ca.CA.002.09.1.1
CCTATTACGCGCTGTTCCAATCGTCTCTGGTCGACGGCTGCGGTCAGGTCCGGTCGCTGACCCTGAAAACCGGCAAGGCCTCCGTGCGCGGTTCGACCCTGGTTTTCACGCCGACGGCAGGAACCTACAAATCCGTCAATGGTTGCCGGCCCGACCTTACGGGCCTCTGGAAATTCAAGCCCGGTGACCTGAAGCCGGTCTCCTTGCGTTGGCAACTGGACGGCAACCAGTTGCGGCTGATCGACCCCGACGGCGAAGCGAGCGGCGTTTACTCGAGGAGGTGAACCTAGCGCTCGCCGGTCAGCGCGTCGATGCGGGCGCGTAACATTGCAATCTCCTCCTCGAGGGCGCTGACGCGCTCCTCGAGGCCGGAGGCAGATGAAGCAGCCGACGCAGCCTGCATGGCGATGGGGGCGATCTGCGGAATCCCGCTCAGCAGATGGACGTAACGCTCCTCGCGCTGGCCCGGTCCGCGTGGGATTTCCTGGATGAGTGGCGGTCGGCGGCCGATCAGCATGTCGAGCTCGGCGCGCAAATCTTCGATCGACGAAAACCGTGCCATGCGCTCGGTGCGCGCCGACAATTCATGGGCCGTCTGCGGCCCGCGCAGCAACAGCAAGCCGATCAAGGCGGTCTGCGGTGTGGTCAGCGAGAAGCGCTGCGCCATCTGGTGCTCGTAGCGCTCGACACGCGAACCGAACATCTGCCGCACCAGCCCCTTTTGTTCGAGCAGCTTCAGCCCCCGGTGCACCTCGCTCTGCTCCAGCGCCATCACCGGCTCGCGCGCCGTCTTCTGGTTGGCGGCGGCCAGTGCCGCGTTGAGCGTCAGCGGATAGACATCCGGCGTCAGCTCCTTCTTCTCGATCAGGCAGCCGAGAATGCGAGCTTCCACAGGGGAAAGGATGGGAAGGTCATCGCTCATTGGATTACTCTCGCCGGCAACCAACCAACCGCCTAAACCCTTCTCTCCACCATCATCTTCTTGATCTCCGCGATCGCCTTGGCCGGGTTGAGGCCTTTGGGGCAGGTCTGCGCGCAGTTCATGATGGTGTGGCAGCGATAGAGCCGGAACGGGTCTTCGAGATTGTCGAGCCGCTCGCCGGTGGCCTCGTCGCGGCTATCGATCAGCCAGCGATAGGCCTGCAGAAGCGTTGCCGGGCCGAGATAGCGGTCGCCGTTCCACCAATAGCTCGGGCACGAGGTCGAGCAGCAGGCGCACAATATGCATTCATAGAGCCCGTCGAGCTTCTCGCGGTCCTCATGGCTCTGCAGCCACTCCTTGGCCGGCTCCGGCGACACCGTCTTCAGCCAAGGCTGGATCGACGCGTGCTGGGCGTAGAAATTGGTGAGGTCGGGCACCAGATCCTTGACCACCTGCATATGCGGCAGCGGGTAGACTTTTACCGCGCCCGAAATGTCGTCGCAGCCCTTGGTGCAGGCGAGCGTGTTGGAACCGTCGATGTTCATGGCGCAGGAGCCGCAAATGCCTTCGCGGCAGGAACGCCGCAAGGTCAGCGTCGGGTCGATCTTGTTCTTGATCCACAGCAGCGCGTCGAGCACCATCGGCCCGCAGTCGTCCATGTCGACGAAATAGGTATCGATGCGCGGGTTCTCGTCGTCGTCCGGCGACCAGCGATAGATGCGGTATTCCCGCAGATTGGTGGCGCCCTCCGGCTTCGGCCAGGTCTTGCCCGGCTTGATCTGCGAATTCTTGGGGAGCGTGAGTTCAACCATGTTCGATCCTCAATACACTCTGGCCTTGGGCGCGATCTTGGCGAGGCTGATGCCGCCGTCCTTTTCAGCCAGCTGCGGCTCGGTGTGCACCGGCCGGTAGGAGAGTGCCACCTCGCCGTCTTCGCTCAGCCTGGCCAGCGTATGCTTGCGCCAGACCGCGTCGTCGCGCGCCGAAAAGTCCTCGCGTGCGTGCGCGCCACGGCTCTCCTTGCGCGCCTCGGCGCTGTAGACCGTGGTGATGGCATTGGCCATCAGGTTTTCCAGCTCCAGCGTTTCGACCAGATCGGAGTTCCAGATCATCGAGCGGTCGGACACTTTGATGTCCTTCAACTCGCCCCAGATCTGCGAAATGCGCTTACAGCCATTTTCGAGCGACTCCTGCGTGCGGAATACGGCCGCGTCTTCCTGCATCGCCTTCTGCATCTTTTCACGCAGCACCGCCGTCGGTGTCGAGCCGTTGGCGTAACGCAGCCGGTCGAAGCGGTCCATGATCTTTTCGACCGAGGCTTCGTTGGGCGAAGGGATCGCCGACTTGCGGTCGATGACCTGGCCGGCGCGGATCGCCGCCGCGCGGCCGAACACCACAAGATCGATCAACGAATTCGAACCGAGCCTGTTGGCGCCGTGCACGGAGGCGCAGCCGGCTTCGCCGACAGCCATCAATCCGGGCGACACCTGGTCTGGATTGAGCGCCGTCGGATTGAGCACCTCGCCCCAGTAATTGGTCGGCACGCCGCCCATATTGTAGTGGACCGTGGGCAGCACCGGGATCGGCTCCTTGGTCAGGTCGACACCGGCAAAGATCTTGGCCGATTCCGAAATGCCCGGCAGCCGCTCATGCAGGACGGCGGGATCGAGATGGTCGAGATGCAGGAAGATGTGGTCCTTGTTCTTGCCGACGCCGCGGCCTTCGCGGATCTCCAGCGTCATGCAGCGCGAGACGACGTCGCGCGAGGCAAGGTCCTTGGCTGACGGCGCGTAGCGCTCCATGAAGCGCTCGCCCTCGGAATTGACGAGATAGCCGCCCTCGCCGCGCGCACCCTCGGTGATCAGGCAGCCGGCGCCATAGATGCCGGTCGGGTGGAATTGCACGAACTCCATGTCCTGCAGCGGAAAGCCGGCACGCGCGGCCATGCCGCCGCCGTCGCCGGTGCAGGTGTGCGCCGAGGTGGCCGAGAAATAGGCGCGGCCATAGCCGCCGGTCGCCAGCACCACCATCTTGGCCGAGAAGCGGTGGATGGTGCCGTCATCCAGGTTCCAGGCGACGACACCGGTGCAGGTGCCGTCCGGCTCCATGATCAGGTCGAGCGCGAAATACTCGATGAAGAACTGCGCATTGTTCTTCAGCGACTGGCCGTAAAGCGTATGCAGGATGGCATGCCCGGTGCGGTCGGCGGCGGCACAGGTGCGCTGCACGGGGGGACCTTCGCCATAGTTCATCATGTGGCCGCCGAACGGCCGCTGGTAGATCTTGCCCTCTTCGGTGCGCGAAAACGGCACGCCGTAATGTTCGAGCTCGTAGACCGCGGCCGGCGCCTCGCGCACCAGATATTCCATGGCGTCGACATCGCCCAGCCAGTCCGAGCCCTTGACGGTGTCGTACATGTGCCATTGCCAGGAATCGGGACCCATGTTGGACAGCGAGGCGGCAATGCCGCCTTGCGCCGCCACCGTGTGCGAGCGGGTCGGGAACACCTTGCTGATGCAGGCGGTGCGCAGCCCCTGTTCGGCCATGCCGAGCGTGGCGCGCAGGCCGGCGCCGCCGGCGCCAACGACCACCACGTCGAACTTGTGGTCGACAAGGGTATAGCCTGCCGTGTTGGCTTGTTTCGCGTCCTTGGCCAACTCAGCCTCCGAATGCCAGCTTGAGCAGGGCGAAGATCGAGGCGACGCCGACCGCTATGGTGAAAAATGTATTGAGCGCGATCAGCGCCAGCTTCATGCCTTCGCCATGCACGTAATCCTCAATGATCACCTGCATGCCGATCCGCATATGGGTGAGACCGGAGATGAGCACCAGGGCCATCACCAGCGCCACGAACGGGTTGGCAAGGGCTGCCCGCACATGCTCGTGGTCGGCGCCGTTGAGCGCGATCAGGAAACCGACGAAGAACAGGATCAGCGGGATGTTGGCGATCGCGGTCAGGCGCTGGCGCCAGAAATGCCCGGTGCCCTCGCGGGCGGAGCCGAGGCCGCGGACCCTCGCCAGCGGCGTGCGCATGTCGGTGTTTTTGCCGCTCATCATCAAGCTCCCCGCGCCATGGTGCCGGCGATCCAGATCAGCAGCGTGAGCAGGATCGAGCCGGCCAGCGTCGCCCAGGCGATCTTCGAGGCGGTATGCTTTTCCAGGCCCGCGCCCGTGTCCCAGATGAGGTGCCGTACGCCGCCCAGCATATGATGCATCAGCGCCCAGGTGTAGCCGAACAGGATGATCCGGCCGAGCCAGGTGCCGAAGGCCGAATTGGCCCAATCGAAGGTCGCCTGCGAGCTTGCCGCCGCCATCAGCCACAGGGCGACCAGCAGCGTGCCGAAATACAGCGCGCCGCCGGTGATGCGGTGAATGATCGACATCGTCATGGTGATCGGCGGCCGGTACACGGTGAGGTGCGGCGAAATCGGCCGTTCACGTCTGGCAAATTCGCGGGTGGCTGGTGATTTGCTCATGGCTCCCCCAGTTCGGCGTCTCTCTGGAGCCTCAGGTGGAAATGCGGCATTGCCGCTTCCGGTTGCGACTTCGGACAGCCGGTTTCTAATGCTCTTTTTGCACCGCGTCAAAGCCAGAAAACCGTTTCGAAAACGTAATTTAGTCTGACTAAAAGGCGGGCTTTGGCTTCAATCGATTAGGCTGGGAAGGCCTGAAGCCGGCTCGATATCGCTGCAGTGCAACATATCTGGCTCCAGGGCCCAGCGGTGGTGAGACTGGCGTCAGCGTTTGCAGGTCTGCGGCGTCGATCCCTTCTTCATCACCAGCGCCTCGCGCCCGTCGATCACGATTGCGTCATGCGTGGCCGCCTGGTAGCGGCTGCTCTGGTTGGCAGGCGACGCCGCAAACTCCTCGGTCGCGCCGTCGGACCCGACCACACGCAACGACGTGCCTAGATTTTGGATGAAAATCATACCGTTGTTGCCGCATCTATAGGTGGCCGTGCCTATGCCTGGTCGCGGCGCGGTAAGGTCGGTGATGATCTTGGGTGCAGCTGCCGGAGGCACCGCGGCTGCGACGGACTGCTGGGCCGGCGCAGGTGAGACGACGACGGTATTGGCTGCCTTCGGCGCGCTGTCTTGCGGCACACAGGCAGCGACGACACCGAGCAACGGGAAAACGGACACCCAAATCGGCCGGCGTAGCGCCATATGCTGTCCTCCCGCGCGGCAAGCGGCCACGATGCTTTGTCCAGATCACGATCGTCCCGACGCCAAGGCGGACGCCGCCGCGATGGTGCGGCCAAGCATGGCCGAATGATGGCCACCGGGTTTTCCATCCAGTCGGATATTAACGGATATTAACCATGTTTACCGAGACATCGCCGCCAAACGCGCCGGCCTCTTAACAAAGGTTAAGAAACCGTTAATTTCTGATTCGAGGAGGCTTTCCCTCAAGACACGGAGGACGCCATGCGTTCGAATTCGGGCAAATCGCGCCTTGCGGCGCTCGTCGTAGCAGCCTCGGTCGCCGGCCTTGCAGCGCCAGCGCTTGCCGGCGCACGGCATCAGGATCGCGTCTACGCCGATTCCTTCGGCAACCTCGTCGTCGACAGCGCCGCCGGCTACAAGCGCATCATCGTCGGCCAAGGCAGGCTGGCCAAGCAGCTCTCCGACTACACCAGCGCCGGCCAGCCCAAGGTGATCTACGAGAACGAAGCCGACGAAATCGGCGGTTATAGCGATTGCTACCGGCCGCCGGTGCTGGTGAAGGGCCGCTCCTATATGTACGGCCTCTCCGACGGCGAGATGCCCGAACTCAGCCCCTGCCGTTAGCTTCCGTTCCGGCTGACGACCAGTTGCCGGCAGGCCCGACGGAGACGCGCACGCAATCGCGCCCGGCATTCTTCGCCTGATAGAGCGCCTGGTCGGCCCGCCGCATCAGATCGGCAAAGTCTTCGCTCGCATGGAGTTCGGCGACGCCGAAGCTCGCGGTGCAGCGGTTGTCAGCCGGCAGTCCGTCTATGGGCAGCGCGCCGAAGGCGCTGCGCGTCCCCTCGGCGAACAGCCGCGCCGCGGCAAGGTTGGTTCCCGGCAGGATGATGGCGAACTCCTCGCCGCCAATGCGGCCGGCAACGTGATGCGCGGCGGCGGCTTCACGCAGGAAGCCTGCAAAAGTCTCGATCACCCGGTCGCCGGACGCATGGCCGAAGCTGTCGTTGACGCTCTTGAAATGATCGAGATCGGCTATGACCAGCGCGACCGGCACGCCTTGCCGCAGGGCGCCAAGCACCGCCAGTTCGGCATGGCGGGTGAAGCCGCCGCGATTGAGCAGGCGCGAAAGCGTGTCCGTCTCCGACTTCGACGTCACTTCGGCAAGCACGTCGCGAACCAGGATGGCCAGCATCAGCAGCGCCAGCGCCAGCGCAAAGACAGTGCCGAGCGATTGCGACACCAGCGCGTAGTTGCTTTGCAGATAGGCTTGCGGATTGGCGCCCCAGCCGCCGAGCGCATGGGCGATGAATGGCTTGGAGGCAAACTGCAGGCCGCTCGCCGCCAGCACGGCCATCAATATGCGATCGAGACGGGCAAGCTTTTGCCTCGATGACCAGACGATGGCCAGCCCGATGAACTGCATGACCGCATAGGGAAGCTGGTAAGCCATGATGCGGATCAGCGACTGGCGGGGCAGGTCCTGTACGAAATACACAGCTATGGTGGTGGCCAACAGGAAAAACAGCATCGCCTTCCAGGGCGGCGCCACGCCGTATTTGCGGGCAAGCCCGCCATTGAACGCAATGGTGGCGGCAAGGAAGACCGCGAAGGCGGCAACGACCGGGAGCCGCGCGTCGGCAAAAGCGGGAATGGAGAATTCGATGGCCGAATAGGCCATGCCCAGCAGATAGCCAAATGCCAGCCAGCGCGCCGGCGCCCGGCCGACATCGTGGAAGGCGACCGCCATGAAGCAGGCCGCCAGCAGGCCGGCAACCGACAGATTGATCAACAGGATGAAGTTGGCGCCGCTCATGTTCTCCCGCACCCGCGCCGACAGCTAATCATCGACGGGCGAAGAAGACGTTAACGTCCTGGCCGGCCAGGATTCAGCCGGTCTTGAGCGGCTCCGGCAGGAACGCCGTTTCCGGCCGCTCATAGGACAGGCGTACACTGT
>NZ_RZRR01000021.1:0-17359 GCF_003998555.1 Mesorhizobium sp. M7A.F.Ca.CA.002.09.1.1
CCTCAGAACCTTTCCCTGCGTCTCGATTCTCGAAGGCAAGGGACGGCTGTCGCTGCATGGGGCCTGGTTCGATATCTCGACCGGCGAACTCTGGACGATGAACAAGGAGACTGGCGATTTCGAACGGCCGGAACTGGGATGAACGCGGCGGCGCGCAAGCTGGTGAACATCAGGTCGGTCGCTTTTGCGGCGGCCGCACTGCTGCTGGCGATTATTGCCGCCCGCGCCGATGATCGTGCCCTCATCAGCCGCTGGTATTCGGCGCTGCTGGTCGCCGACCGCACGGAACTGTCCGACCTGCTCGCCGACGATGTCCGCATCAAGCTGGACGACCTCGGCATCGTGCAGAGCAAGCAGGAATTCATCGCTTCGATCGACGAATGGAAAGGTGCCGTTGCCGGTGCTGCGATCCGGCACCGGATCGAGAAAAGCGAAGGCGGCGTCACCACGGTGGTCGCCTGCTACGATTTCCCCAACAACGACATGCTGATGCAGGAAACTTTCGCGGTCACCGACAACCGCATCACCGCCAGTTCACAAGCGGCGATCGCCGAAAACTGCGACGGCTTTTGAGGGCGATATCGGCCAAATCCGCATATTGCGGGTCCGCCGGCCGCGCCCTACATCGGGTACGACCCACCTGCCTGCTTCACCAACGAAAGACTGTCCATGCCTTCCACGAAAGCCGTCGACCTCGCCGCCCATCCGCTGACCGCGTGGCAGGGGCCGCTCGGCCTGCCCGATTTCACGCGCATTGGCGACGGCGACTTCTCCCCGGTCTTCGACGCGGCGCTGAAGGCGCACGAGGCCGAGATCGAGGCGATCGCCGGCAACAAGGATGCGCCGACCGTCGAGAACACGCTTGCCGCGCTGGAACTCGGCGGCGAAGCGCTCGATCGTGTCTCGTCGATCTTCTGGTGCCGCGCCGGCGCCTACACCAACGAGACGATCCAGGCGCTGGAGCGCGACATCTCGCCGAAAATGTCCAGGCATTTCTCGGCGATTTCAATGAATGAGCGGCTGTTTGCCCGCATCGACGATCTCTACCAGCGCCGCGAGAGCCTGAAGCTCGACGCCGAGACCCTGCGGGTACTGGAAAAGACCTGGAAGGGCTTCGTCCGTTCCGGCGCCAAGCTCGACGCCGACGGCAAGAAGCGGCTGGCAAGCATCAGCGAGGAATTGTCCTCGCTCGGCACGGCTTTCGGCCAGAATGTTCTGGCCGACGAGCGCGACTGGGCGCTGTTCCTCGATGAAGCCGACCTTGCCGGCCTGCCGGACTTCGTGAAAAGTTCCATGGCCGAAGCGGCCGAGATACGCGGCCAGAAGGGCCGCTATGCCGTCACTCTGTCGCGCTCGATCTATGAGCCGTTCTCGACCTTCTCCGAACGCCGCGATCTGCGCGAGATCGCCTTCCGCGCCTTCACCATGCGCGGGCAGAATGGCGGCGCCACCGACAACACGAATGTGGTGCGCGACATGCTGCGCCTGCGGGCCGAAAAGGCAAAGCTGCTCGGCTACGCCTCTTTCGCCGCGCTGAAGCTCGACGACACCATGGCCAAGACGCCGAAGGCCGTGCACGCGCTGCTCGATCCGGTGTGGGAGAAGGCGCTTGAGAAGGCAGCAAGCGACCAGATCGAATTGCAGCGCCTGGCCACCGCAGCCGGCAGCAACGAAAAATTCGCTGCCTGGGACTGGCGCTTCTACCAGGAGAAGCTGCGCGCGGAGAAATTCGCCTTCGACGAGGCGGAACTGAAACCTTATCTGCAGCTCGACCGGATCATCGACGCTTGCTTCGACGTGGCGACACGGCTGTTCGGCATCACCTTCGAAGAGAAAAAGGACATCGCGGCCTGGCATCCGGACGCCCGCGTCTTCGTGGTGAAGAATGCCGACGGCAGCGAGCGCGGCCTTTTCCTGGCCGACTATTTCGCCCGGCCGTCAAAGCGATCCGGCGCCTGGATGAGCGCGTTGCAATCCGGCTACAGGCTCGGCCACGGTGCGAGCCCGGTCATCTACAACATCATGAACTTCGCCAAGCCGCCGGTGGGCGAGCCGGCTCTGCTGTCGGTCGACGAGGCCAAAACGCTGTTCCACGAGTTCGGCCATGCTTTGCACGGCATGCTGACCGACGTCACCTGGCCCTCGGTTTCGGGCACTTCGGTCAGCCGCGATTTCGTCGAACTGCCTTCGCAGCTCTACGAGCACTGGCTGACCGTGCCGGCAGTGCTGGAAAAGCACGCGCTGCACGTCAAGACCGGCAAGCCGATGCCCAAGGCGCTGCTCGACAAGATGCTGGCCGCGCGCACCTTCGGCGCCGGCTTCGCCACGGTCGAATTCACCGCCTCCGCCTTGATGGACATGGCCTATCACGCGCGGGCGGAGGCGCCTGAAGCGCCGCTTCGTTTCGAAGCCGAAACGCTTGCAGAACTGCATATGCCGGACACCATAGCCATGCGTCACCGCACCCCGCATTTCGGCCATGTCTTTTCCGGCGAAGGCTATTCGGCCGGCTACTATTCCTACATGTGGTCGGAAGTGCTCGATGCCGATGCTTTTGCCGCCTTCGAGGAAACCGGCGACCCCTTCAACCCGGCACTCGCCGAGCGGCTGCGCAAGAACATCTACGCGGCCGGCGGGTCGAAGGATCCGGAAGAACTCTACACCGCCTTCCGCGGCAAGATGCCGTCGCCGGAAGCGATGATGGCCAAGCGCGGGTTGGTGTGATTAGCCAATCTCCCCCCTCGTGGGGGAGATTGGCAGCTTCCAAGGATCCGTCACCCTCGGCCACACCGGCCTTGTCAGCTTCTTGTAATCGGTCACCGCCGGATTGCTGGGATACGAACTCGGCGCCGAGACATAGATGATCTCGGCGGCGATCGGCTCGAAGCCGGCGTAGAAATGATTGGTCGACTTGATCAGCAGCATGTCCTTGGCTAGCGGATCGACGCCGATGTTGGAAAAGATATCCGGCTCGAAAGTCTGCGTGCGGTTGGTGTTGAGGATGATGTCGACCTCGGTGCCTTCGAGGCGGACCAGCGCCGTCGGCCCAAGCGTCACCCGGCTTGGCCCGAAACTCTGCCAGCCCTCCGCAACCGCCTTCAGCACGCGCACGCGCGCATCGATCGGCTCGCCGGCTTGCGGCCCGGCCTTGCCGCCGAAGCGCAGGTCGATGACTGCGCCCTCGCCTGCCGCCAGGCAGAAGGTGACCGCAATCGGATCCCAGATGGTCGCGACGGCGAACCTGTCCAGGCCACGCGCCAGCATCTGGCGCAGCACGAAGGTGCCGTCGCCGGGCACACCGCCGCCGGGATTGTCCCAGATATCGGCGATGACCACCGGCTTGCCCGGATTTTCTGTGCGCACGGCCAGCGCCCGATCGATGCCGTCGGCAGCACTCAGCATCGTCATCGCCGTCTTTTCGCGCAGCGCGTAGAGTTCCCGCCCGAGCCGTTCCGCCAGCGCGTCGCCCTTGGCCTTGTCATTGTCGGTGACGACCAGGATGCGCGTGCCCATCTCGGGCACATCGGCCGCCATGAAGCCGTGGATGACGGAGACCGACAGCACGCCGTCCTTGCCGTGCAGCGCCTTGATGCGATCGACGAAGGACCGCATCGGCTCGCGGCTGGTCGGCAGCACCTGGATCATGCGGCAGTCGAAGGTCGAAATCACAGGGTTGATCTCACCGCGCACTGCTGCCAGGCCAAGCTCGACGACATGTTCGCCGCGCTCGTAGAAATCGGTGTGCGGAAATTCGAGGAAATAGGCGAGAATGTCGGAGGCCGCGACGCGCTTCGGTGTCAGATGGCTGTGCGGATCGAGTTCCACGGCGATCACCACCTCCGGCCCGACCATTGCGCGAACCCGTTCGAGCAGATCGCCTTCGCAATCGTCATAGCCTTGCGCCACCATGGCGCCATGCAGGCCGAGGATGACAGCATCGACCGGCAGCGCCGCCTTGAGCTGGCCCAGAATCTCGTCGCGCAGAGCCTCATAGGTCTGCCGCTGCACCAGGCCGCCCGGCTCCGCCCAGGTGGCGGTGCCTTCGATGACGTCGAGGCCTTCGGCCACCGCACGCCGGCGTAGCGCCACCATCGGCGAGGAGCACAGCGTCGGCGTTTCCGGATGCTTGCCTGGCCCGGCATAGAAGGCCATCTCGAACGAAGCCCTATCGGTCGGCACCGGCGAGAAGGTGTTGGTTTCCGTCGCCAGCGAGGCGGTGAAAATGCGCATGAAAGCTCCGTCCGTGAATAGGCGCTATTTGACCGCCCCGAGCGCCAGGCCCCTGACGAGGTAGCGCTGCAGCCAGATGAACAGGATGGCCACCGGCAAGGTCGCCAGCAGCGTCGCGGCCATGACGTGATGCCATTCGATGGTGTAGCGGCCGGCGACCAGCGAAAACACCTGGATCGGCAGCGTGTAGCTTTCCTGGCTGCGCAGCATGGTGAGCGCCACGACGAACTCGTTCCAGGCGTTGATGAAGGTGAAGATCGCCGTCACCGCGATCGCCGGCAGGCAGAGCGGCAGGAACACCTTGCGCAAGGTCAGCCAGCGGCCGGCGCCCTCCATCCAGGCGGCTTCCTCGAGATCGCGCGGGATGGTGTCGAAATAGCTCTGCAGCATCCACACCGTGAAGGCGACGTTGAAGGCCATGTAGATGAAGCCGAGCGCCGTCGTGCTCTCGACCAGGCCCCAGGCCGCCATCAGCCGGAACAGGCCGAGCACCAGCACGATCGGCGAGATCATCTGCGAAATCAGCAGGAACTGGCGCAAGGCGCCGTAGCCGGCAAAGCGGAAGCGCGACATCGCATAGGCCGCCGGAACCGAGATCAGGATGGCGCCGACGGTGGCGATCACAGACACGTAGAGCGAATTGAGCAACGCCTGGCCGAAGCCGGTCGCCACCCACATGTCGGAAAAATTCGACCAGCGGAATTCGCTCGGCCACCAGGTCGGCGACAGCACTTCCTGTCTCGGCTTGACTGCGGTCAGGAACATCACCGCGAAGGGAAAGAGCGTCACCACGATCAGCGGCGCCAGCAGCAGCCAGGCGATGATCGAACGCTTGAGCTTGCTCGTCATGCGCGTTGCTCCCGCATCGCCAGCCGCACATAGATCATGGTGAAGACCAGCAAGATGGCGAACATCACCAGCGACACCGCCGATGCTTCGCCCAGCTTGCCGATGCGGAAGGCCAGCTTGTAGAGATGGGTGACCAGGATATCGGTCGAGTTGGCCGGACCGCCCTGCGTCATCACCCAGATGATCGGGAAGGAATTGAAGACGTAGATGGTGTTGAGCACGATGGCGATGTTGATGAACGGTTTCAGGAGCGGAAAGGTGATTTCGCGGAACTGCTGCAGCGGCGTCGCCCCTTCAAGCGCCGCCGCCTCGTAGAGATCGTCCGGGATCGACGACAGCCCGCCGAGGAAGATCGTCGTCGTGAACGGCACCGTCACCAGGATGCCGATCAGCACTTGCATCGGAAAGGCGGTTTCGGCACTCGCCAGCCACTGGATGTTGTGATCGATGAGGCCGAGGCCGATCAGCGCCGAATTGAGCATGCCGCTTTCGCCGCTCAGCGCCCAGCGCCAGACCACCGCGGTCATGGTCAGCGACACCGCCCAGGGCAGCATGATGATGACGCGGGCAATGCCGCGGCCATAGAAATCGGTGTTGAGGATCATCGCCACCGGGATCGACAAGAGAAGCGCGCCGCCGACCACCATCACCGTCCATTGGCCGGTGCGCCAAAGCGCGGCCGTGAAATCGGGATCGGCAGCGAGTGCCGCGAAATTGGCGAAGTCGTTGAAGTCACGAAGCTGGCCGAAGCGGCTGACGTCATGCGTCGAGATCTGGATCAGGTCCCAGACCGGCCAGAAGATGACCACCGCCGCCAGAAACAGGCTGGGCAAGGTCAGGAGATAGGGCAAGAAACGATTTTGCATCGGCTGGCTTTGTACCGCGTTGCGGGGAGATTGGATTTCGCTGGCTTGACAGATTGACTTGGTCCGGCCTCGTTCTTCTCAGGGCACCGCTTCAGGATTCCTTGCAACCGTCGGCGCTGCCCTCACCTGCTCGTCCGTTCTCCGCAGCAGTTGCGGAAGGGCCCCTTTCCTCTCCCCCGTCGATCGGGGGAGAGGTGTCGAGCGAAGCTCGACGGAGTGGGGGTCGACCCCTTGGGCGCAAGGCGAGACTTGCGCCTGGTGCTCTTCCTATATCCGTTCGCGGTGGCTGCCAGGTGGTTCCCCCACTCCGTCTCGGCTTCGCCGAGCCACCTCTCCCCCCTCCGGTGGGAGAGGAAAGGAGCCTGGCTGGGCGGCGTTGACATCGACGAACTATCTTTCTGCTCGAGGCTGCAAGATGTGGCGCGCCCCGCCTGAATCTGGGGCGCGCCACGGGCGCAGGGAGATACGCCCTATTCCTTCAGCACTGCCCCCCTACTTCTTCAGCACCGCATTGGCCTTGGCCGCCGCGTCCTTCAGGCCTGCCTCGGGGTCGCCGCCGAGATAGATCTTCTGCATGGCGTCCGACGTGATCTGGGCGACCTCTTCCCAGCCCGGGATGACCGGCGCGAAGCGGGCGTCGGGCAGCAGAGCGGTGAACGCGGCCAGATCGGCATTGTTGACGTAGTAGTCCATCTTGGCCTCTTCCTTGTTCACCGGCAGGAAGCCTTCGCCCTGTGTGAACTTGGCACGCTGCTCCGTGGTGAACAGGAAATCGAGCAGCTTCCAGGCCTCGTCCTTGTTCTTGGAGTTCTTGAACATGATGATGGAATCGGTGACGCCATAGGTGCCGCGCGCGCCGGTCGGTCCGGCGGGAATGGCCGCAACGCCGTATTTCAGGTTCGGCGCCTCGTCCTTGATCTGGTTGGACAGGAAGGGTGCGGTGATCATCATGCCGACCTTGCCCTGCTTGAACAGGTTCTGCACGTCCTCGCGGTTGTTGGAGGTGACGCCGGGTTCGGTCAGGCCTTCGTCGATCATCGACTTGTAAAGCTTGGCGGCTTCAAGCGCGCCGGGCGTGCTCAGGCCCGAAGTGCCGTCCTTGTTGAGGATTTCCGTGCCGTAGGACCACATCGCATAGTAGTAATAGACGTCGGTCTCGATCTCCTTGCCCTGCAGGCCGAAGCCGAACGTGCCGGACCCCAGAGCCTTGATCTTGCGCGCATCTTCCTGCAGCTCGGTCCAGTTTGCCGGTGGCTTGGCGATGCCGGCCTTCTCGAACAGCTCCTTGTTGTAGTACATGGCGCGCGCCGAGGCAGCGATCGGCAGGCCGTAGGTCTTGCCATCCATGATCGAGGGCGACAGGAAGGTGTCGATGAAGCGGTCCTTGAAGTCGGGCTTGATGTAGCCGTCGAGCGGCTCGGCGACATCCTGCTGGACGAAGTCGATCAGCCAGCGCGTGCCGATGATCGACAGATCGGCATTGGTGCCGGCGGTGATGTCGGTGGTCAGCTTCTGCAGCAGCACATCCCACGGCACCACTTCGAACTTGACCGTGATGCCGGGGTTCGCCGCCTCGAATTCCTTCTTGACGCTGTCGAAATATGGGCCAGTCTTGGCGCTGTACTCGGCCACGGTGACCCGCACCTCGCCCGCATCCGCCTGCGCCGCAATTGCCAGCATGCTCATTCCGGCCATCAGGCCGACAGTCCATTTTGCAAGACTCATTTGAACTCTCCCATTTTGATTTTTGCGCCTGCGCGCCTCTTCGTTACCCAAGCAGAAGATTTATGTTACTTTCCTACATTATCGTGGATTTGAAGGCTTGCAAGCAGATTATTCTGTTGCTTAATTACATTTTGTGGACTAGGCCTGATCCGACCTGTCGAAGATCCCGGAGGATGACGCACGGTGGTTTCGCAAACGGAACTCGAAGGCAGGGCCGAATTCGAGGGCAAGACTGTCGTTGTGACGGGTGCGGGCGGCGGCCTCGGCACGGCCATCGTGGCGCTGATGGCGCAAAGGGGCGCCAGGGTCGTAGGCTGCGACCAGTCGAGCGAGGCGTTGAAGAGCCCGTTTTTTGCCGCCCGCCACGTCTTCGATCTTCTCGACAAGGCGTCGATAGCCACAGCGATCGCCGCCATCCTCGACCGGGACGGTGTGCCCGACATTCTCATCAACAATGCCGGCTGGACGCGCGCCGAGACGCTCCCCGCGCTCAACCCCGACAGGATTGAGCAGGAACTCGACCTCAACCTGACCGGCGTGATGAATTTCGCCGATCCGCTGGTCAAGGCGATGCCCAGCCGTGGCTCCGGCAGCGTCGTCTTCATCTCCTCGGTCAACGCCATCGCGCATTTCGGCAATCCCGCCTATGCCGCGGCCAAGGCCGGCATCAACGCCTATGCCAAGGCGATCGCCGTCGAGCTCGGCCGCAGCGGCCTGCGCGCCAATGTCGTCTGCCCCGGATCGATCCGCACCGCCGCCTGGGACCACCGCCTTGCCAAGGATCCCGAAATCCTCGGCAAATTGCAGCGGCTCTATCCGCTCGGTCGCATCGTCAACGCTGCGGAAGTGGCGGAAGCCGTCGCTTTCCTTGCGTCCGATCGCGCATCGGGAGTAACAGGCGTGGTGATGCCCGTGGACGCGGGACTGACCGCCGGTTGCCTGCCCTTCATCGACGACATATTGGGAGCGTGAGCATGACCGACGTCGAGTTCCGCGACCTGTCGAAATCCTTCGGGCAGCACAAGATCCTCGAGAACATCAGCCTCGATATCAAGAGCGGCGAGTTCGTCGTCCTGGTCGGCCCGTCCGGCTGCGGCAAGTCGACCTTGCTGCGCATGCTCGCCGGCCTGGAGACGATCACTTCCGGCGATCTGTTGATCGGCGGCGTGCGCGCCAACGCGCTGCCGCCGCAGCAGCGCAACATCGCCATGGTGTTCCAGTCCTATGCGCTGTTTCCGCATCTGAAGGCATCGGACAATATCGGTTTCGGCCCGAAGATACGCGGCGAGACGCGCACGGTAATCGATGAGAAGGTCAAGAAGGCGTCCGGGGTCCTCAATCTCTTCTCCTATCTCGACCGCTATCCCCGCCAGCTGTCGGGCGGCCAGCGCCAGCGCGTCGCCATGGGCCGCGCCATCGTGCGCGAACCGTCTGTGTTCCTGTTTGACGAACCCCTGTCCAATCTCGACGCACAATTGCGCGTGCAGATGCGCGTCGAGATCAAGGCTCTGCACCAGCGGCTGAAATCGACGATCGTCTACGTCACCCACGACCAGATCGAGGCTATGACCATGGCCGACCGCATCGTCGTGATGGATCGCGGCAGGATCCAGCAGGTCGGGGCGCCGCTGGAGCTTTATGACAGGCCGGCCAACAAGTTCGTCGCCTCCTTCCTCGGCTCGCCGTCGATGAGTTTCGTCTCGGGTTCGCTCAAGACGACGCTTGAGAAAACCTGGTTCGAATCGGCCGGTGGCGGGCGGCTGGCGCTTGCCGGCAAACAGGTGCCGGCGGACAGCGCGGTGGAGGCCGGCATCCGGCCCGAGCATTTTGTCATCGGCGAGGCTGTCGACGCGATGGCGATCAGGGTGGATGTCGTTGAGCCCACCGGCTCCGAAACACATGTCTATGGCGCTATCGGTGCTGATACGGTACGCGCCGTGTTCCGTGACAGGGTGCCGGTCAGGCCGGGAGACCTGCTGCCGGTCTCGGTCGATCCCGGCAACATCCATCTGTTCGACAAGGCGACGGGCCTGCCTCTATGAAAATATCAGCATGAAGACGCCGGCCGACATCATCACGCGCCTGCAGCTGATGTCGCAGGACGGAACGAAGTCGGATCGCAAGCTGGCCGGCTTCGTGCTGGCAGACCTCGACTTCGTTTCCAAGGCGGCGATTTCGGAAATTGCCGCGCGCGTCGGTGTCAGCGAGCCGACGGTGACGCGGTTCTGCCGCAACCTCGGCTGCGAGGGCCTGCGCGACTTCAAATTCTATCTGGCGCAAGCCATCGCCATCGGCGGCCAGTATCTGTCGCCGGAGCCGTTGAGCCGCGATGCCCGCGAACAGCGCATCGCTTCCGCCATCACCGAAGCGGCGATATCGGCCATCCAGCGCGCCAGCGAAAACCTCGACATGACGACGCTGGTCGCCGTCGCCGCACGCATCGCGGTTTCCGGCAATGTGCTGTGCATCGGCTCCGGTGGCATTTCGTCGATGATGGCGACCGAAATGCAGAACCGGCTGTTCAGGCTTGGCGTGTCGGTGCTGGCGCAAATCGACGGACAGTTGCAACGCATGTACGCCGCCGTCGCCACCCCCGACACCACGCTGATCGCCTTCTCCGTCTCCGGCTATGCACGATCGGTCATCGATGCGGTGCAGGTCGCCCAGCAATATGGCGCCACGACGATCGCCATCACCCCGCCGGACTCCGCGCTCGCCAAGGTCGCCGACACGGTCATCCATTTCCAGTCGCTGGAAGACGGCAATATCTACAAGCCGACATCGTCGCGCTATGCGCTGCTGTCGATCGTCGACATGATCGTCACCTCGGTCGCCGAGACGCGCGGACCAAGGGTTCTGGAAAATCTGCGCCGCATCAAGCAGAGCGTCAACACGTTGAAAGTTGACGATCCGCGTTTGCCGCTGGGGGATTGACCCTCCGGCAAGGACATCAGGCCTGATGGCCGAGCGCCTCGATGCTTTTCGCCAACGTCTCCGGATCGCCTTCAATGCGCACGGTCTTCAGCCGCGCCGTGCCGCCGGCGACAACCGAGACGGCGGACCCCGGCACGCCAATCGCCTTGGCAATCAGCTTTTCGAGCGCATGATTGGCGGCGCCGTTTTCCGGCACGGCGCGGACGCGCGCTTTCAGATGGCTTCGCTCGTCCGCCGTGGTCTCGATGCCTTCGAGCCTGTCCAGCGCAGCCTTCGGCGTCAGCCGGACAAACACGTCGACACCATCATCGCGCAGGCGAAACGGCGCGCTCATACGATCATCGGGCTCACAGGACCAGAGGCGCCACACTGGTCAATATGAACTGCCGCAGGAAGAACAGGATCAGAAGCAGGATGATCGGCGAGATGTCGATGCCGCCAAGGTCCGGCATGAAACGGCGGATCGGCCGCAACGCCGGTTCGGTCAGCCGATAGAGCATGTTGCCGATGGAACCGACGAACTGATTGCGCGAGTTGACGACGTTGAAGGCGTAAAGCCAGGAAAAGATCGCCGATGCGATGATGATCCACCAGTAGAGGTCGAGCGCCATGACGATTGTCTGAATGAGGGCGAGCATGCCGGTCTCCAATTGTTGCCGACATGTAGCCATTGCACGCGAAACCGGCAAGGGCCGCCTGCCACGGTGCGCCGGTACGGCTGCCAGCCACTGGATTTCGGCAAACCTCCGCCTTGACAGGAAACCGCAGCGCCCGATAAATGCGCCCATCCGCTGGACGGGGCTGTAGCTCAGCTGGGAGAGCGCGTCGTTCGCAATGACGAGGTCAGGAGTTCGATCCTCCTCAGCTCCACCAGCGGATTAATTCCTCGCTCTCCGCGCCATATGCACTCCGCGACGCTCGTCCGGGCTTGCCTCCACGGCTGGCATTTGCCGTGCCGGCGCGCCTAAAAGGCCGCGCGCCGCGCCGCCTGTTTTCGCAATCTCCGGCAAGACTTTTGTCAATTGGACTTATGGCGGAAGCGCTCGTCGATTGTTTCCGTTTTTTTTGCAAACCGCCCCACTAAATTGACGTTACCAAATCAGTTTTTTCTGTGCGTTGTGGCCAAGGCGTTTCGGCGGGGGCGACCGGAGACGCTATATGGATTTCGAGTTGAAATGAAAAACCCGCCCGCGGAAGCAAAGACGTGTCAATTCGCGAGAATCTCGCTGCAAATCTTAGACGGCTGAGCAAGGACCATGCCTCCGTAAGTGCGGTATGCCGTGAGCTGCACATCAATCGCACGCAGTTCGAACGCTACCTGCAAGGGCAGACCGTTCCCAACAAGGCCACCGCCAAGCTGATATGCGATTACTTTCGGATCGACGAGGCCGAACTGTACCAGGATCCCGGCGCACCCGAGCCCGCGATGCGTGGCCTGCCGCCGGTTTCCGAGAGCCTGTTCAACCAGATGATCCGCCCTCCCAGTCCTTCGATCGCGGGCGGCACCTATTTCACCTATTTCTCGATCCCGGGCCGCCTCGACCTCCTGATGCGCTCGGTGACCTTCGTGCGGCGCGAAGCCGAACTGGTCACCTTCCGAAGGGTCACCGGATGGTCGGAGCGCCAGGGATCGACCTGGGCACGAGCGCGCGGCAATCACTATGGCGTGGCGATCTCGCGGCTGAACTGGATCTATTTCAGCGGCATCAATCGCCGACAGACCGGAGAGCCGTCGCTGATCTCCGTGCAATGGGCTCCCATCTCCGAACCGGTGCTGATGGGCAAGGCCATGCTTCTGACGGAGGCCGGCCCGGCATTCGTGTCCGTCATCATGCGGCGCGACATTGCCAATATCCAGGCAAGGGATGCCATCAGCATGGCGCATGTCATCAGCCTCGACGATGCGGGCGTCGACCAACTGGTTGTCAGCCTGACCCGGGACGGGTTGGGCTAATCCCTCGGATCGCCGTGTCTTACGCCAAATAAGAATAAGCGTACGCCGATAAAGCGTATGCCAACGATTGTCTACTCTGTATCTGAATAAAATCGATATTTTACACTTTAATGCCAGGAAAGATAATCCACACGTCCGTCTTCGGCTCGTGGTTTTACTATAATTTTAACAAACCATTAACTCTTCCGACCTTACCTTTCTTCACGCGGATCCCATTCTGGGGGTCTTTCAACGGATCCCAAATGGGGGTCAGGAAAGGGATAAAAATGGCCAAGAAAGTGACTAACGCTCCGAAGCTGACGATTGCCGCCGGCACGCAGACCGTCTTCTTTTCGCAGGGTATGCACTACAACAAGCGCTGAAGCCGTTCTGCGCCGACGAGCGGTTCGCTTGTCGGCGCCTCGGCTCCGCAGATGGCATCCAGCTTCATGAAAATGCGCTCTTCGAAAACGCTCGTTTTCTACCCCGGACCGAACAAGGTCACGGCATGCAACTTCCTGACCAGAAGCGTCTTCGAATGCAGCCCTGAGATGGTCGGCCTTCTCGCATCGTGGGACAAATGGGCATCGACGGCGGACATTGCCCGCGCCCATGGGTGGTCGAAGTCCGAGTTGAAGGCTGTCGTTCCGCAGTTGCTCGATTTTTCCGCCCTGGTCACCGCCGGATCGCCTCTCGCCGAGCAGGAGGAACAATTTTCAGGACAATGGAGTTGGGGGCTTCCGACGGCGCTGATGCATTTCTGCGTCCAGGACAGCGAATACATGACCATCGAGCAGGCGGAAGAGCGGCAGATAGAACGCGCCGGCCATACGCCGCAGCCGGACCTCCTGCTCAAGAATTCCGCCGGCGCTATCCAGCTGCCGAATGCACTGGAAGACAACGAACTTCTTAGCTTGATGGCGCGGCGCCGCACCAACCGCACGGCGGCTCAGCCCACCATCACAGCCAAACAGCTTTCCGATTGCCTGTTCGCAGGGCTCGGCATCATCGGCGAGACCGCCAATTGCGTTGGCACCCTGCCGCTTGGCATGACCCCTTCCGGCGGCGCGCGGAATCCCTATGAGGCCTATGTGGTCGCGCTCGGCGTCGATGGCCTCGAGCCCGGTGTCTATCATTATTCCGCCGCCGATCACGACCTTGGCAGGATTTCCGCGAACCATCTGCCGAAGATCTCCGAACTGGTCGGCGGACAGGAGTGGGCTGATAGCATGCCGTGCCTGATCCTGCTTTGCGCCAGGCTCGATCGCACGATGTGGAAATATGAGGACGCCAACGCCTATCGTGTCGTGCTGATCGAGGCCGGCCATATCGGCCAGAATATCATGCTGGCGGCGACCAATCATGGCCTGTCGGCATGTCCGACAGCCGCGCTCAATCATTCCGCCATCAAGCGGCTGCTTGGTCTCGACAGTCTCACCGACGCACCGATCTATGCCTTGACCCTCTCGACCCCGGAAAGAGACCCGTCCACCGCGAGCCAATCCATCAATTAGTCGACCAACAATGTGCAGTCCGGCCAGTAACGCGTTCCCCAGGGTATAACCAGAGACAGGAGCAGCACGTGCCAAATCAATCCTTACGCCAGTCGGAAATCGATAGTCTTCAATATATTTCGTCGATGACCAATGAGCTCGTGCAAATGGCCGAATCAAGCCGTTTTCCGATGATCTCCTATCTGCTGGGCATGGCCTATGCGGAGGCCTTCGACGTTCTTCGCGGCGCACGGCCGGCCAGGCATGCGCAGCTCAGCGGCAACCCGCTGCACCCCAAGGCGCAGGCAAAAGACAATCGTGCCGCCCAGCCACGGAGAGCGTAGCGACATGCAATCGTCAGCCGCATGCGCGGTGGCCGGCTCGACCTCCCGGCCAAACCGCTGGGAGACGCTGTGCGCGTTGCAAAGCCTGCTGCCGCTGCTGAAGAAAGCCGCGACGGATCTGCACCGCGCCGACATGGTCTACTGGTTCGAGCAGGCCGATGCCGAGGTCGCCAACATCATCAGGGGCCACCCCTCCGATGCAACCGCGATCCCGACCCTGATTGCATCCTGCCCGCAGGACCGGCATCCGGTCGCTCAGGCTTGATGCAAGTCGCCCGCCCAAACGCCACGCGCTTAGTGGTTCAGCGCCGCTGAACCGCTCTGATCACCAGCTTTCAGGCAATTCCAGACCGGAGCCTATTGCGCGCCTGGAATGCCAAGGGGGACCTGCACATGAACATGATAGCCAACATCAGAAGCGTCGATGCCAGGGAAAGCATTTTCAGTCGGCTCGACGTCTTGATCGCCAGGCGACCGCCATCGCCTGACGCCGCGCGGATCGAGGCCCGCCAACTCGTCTCGATGGCGATTGCCGACAGCTGCCAGGCCGACAGTCTCTGGGGTACAGTGGACGCCTTCCACGCCCATTTCGACTTCATGATGCAGACCATCGAGATCAACGGAGCCGATGACCCGAGCCTCGGGCTGTTGCGCACGAAATGCCGTTTCTATCTCGAACAGGTCGAGGCCCTGAGCCTGTCGCTGGCCTACTGACAGGCCGCTTCGATCAAATTCGGTCCTAGTTGCGCAGGCTGAACACGAACGGCGCTGTACGGCTCAGACGCGAACCGAGTTCCGGCGGCGGTGCCGGCACCGTGGCGCCTTGCAGCACGGCGAGCGCCGCACGGTCCAGATCCGCATCCCCTGAGGAACGAGAGAGCCTGGCAGACCGGACCCGGCCGGACGAGTCGACCGTGAAGGCGACATACGGCCTGCCTTCCACGCCTCGGGCCTTGGCAGAACTGGGATAGCGCGTGTGCCGCTTGATCCAGGCGCCCAGACGGGAGTCCCATTTGCTGGAGTCGCCGGAGCGCGACGTCGATTCCGCTGCCTTCGGCGCGGCGGTCCTGGCCGCGGGCCGTGCGTCGGCGCTGGCGACGGTTGCCGTCTTCGGCGGAGCCGCCTTCTCCTTCTTAAGCCGCGGCTTGGGCTTCTCGACAGGTTTTTTCGCCTTGGCCTCGACCGGTTTCTTGTCTTTGACAATTTCGACCGGTTTCGGCTGCGGCAAGGGAATGACGACGTCTGGCGTGACAGCCTCGACAACATCCGGGATGACCTCATCCGGCGGCGGCTGATCGGCCTGTTCAGCCGTTTCGGTCCGGTTGGGTTCGGCCTCGTCGGGCGCGACCGCTTCCGGTGGCTCGACAACCGGCTTCGCCTTTTCGACCGGTTCTTCAGGTGTCGGCTCGATCGTCGGTGTCGGTTCGGTCTGATCTGGCGTCACCGCGTCCAGCGCGGCGACCTGTTCTTGTACGGCCGGCATCACCACCATCGGCGCCATCTCGATCACCTGGGCCGGTGGCGGACCGCCGTCCGCTTCGGTGACCATGGTGAGATTCTGCACTGCATAGGCGACCGCGACATGGGCTCCGAGGACCAGCGCGGCAGCACCGGCCCACAAGCCAAGGTCGCGCCAGCCGAAGCGCGACATCTGGACCGAGGGCACGGCGACCGCTTGCGTCATGGCGCCGCCGCACGGGTGGCTGTGGGCGCGGGGGCATTGGACGCGGGAGCCGTCTCCAGGCCGACCAGCGCGATCTTCAGATAGCCGGCACCGCGCAACAGGTTCATCGCCTCCATCAGGTCGCCATAGGCGACCGCCTTGTCGGCGCGCAGGAAGATGCGCGTCTGCTTGTCGCCCTTGGTCTTGGCGTCCAGCGTCGCGGCGAAAGCCGGGCGTGGCACGCCGTCATTGCCGATCGCCAGCGTCAGATCGTCCTTCAGCGTCAGGAACAGCGGTGTCTCGGGCCTCGGCGCGGGCGTTGCGGTCGAACCCGGCAGGTCGACATTGACATCCACCGTGGCCAGCGGTGCCGCGACCATGAAGATAATCAACAACACCAGGATGACATCGATGAACGGGGTGACGTTGATCTCGTGGCTTTCCTCGAGATCGTCATCCATGGTCTGTCGGATTCTGCTTCCCATGGCGCTACTCCGCCGCCAGTGGCGCGGCCGGCGCGACGGTGCGGAAGTCGAGGTCGCGGCTGACCAGTCGTTCGACCCCTGCCGAGGCATCGGCGAGGATCTGCCGATAGCCGGCTATCGAGCGGGCGAAGACGTTGTAGATGACGACGGCCGGTATGGCCGCGACCAGGCCCATCGCGGTGGCCAGCAGCGCTTCGGCGATGCCCGGCGCGACCACGGCGAGATTGGTGGTCTGCGCCTGCGAGATGCCGATGAAGGCGTTCATGATGCCCCAGACCGTGCCGAACAGGCCGACGAAGGGCGCGGTCGAGCCGATCGTCGCCAGCACGCCGGTGCCGCGTGACATGCGCCGCGCCGCCGCCGCCTCGATGCGCGACAGGCGCGACGTAACCCGTTCCTTGAGGCCATCGCCTGAGACATGATCGAGGGCGCCGGCTGAGAGTGCGGTCTCCTCCTCGGCCGCCCGCACCAGCAGCGCGCCCGGGCCGCCGCTGCGGTCGAGGGTACTGCCGGCCTGCTTCAGCGTGGCGGCCTCGCCGATCGCCCGCACGGCGCGACGGATGCGCAGCTTGCCGCCGAAAAGCTCCAGCGACTTGGCCAGCCATATCGTCCAGGTGACGAGGGAGGCAAAGGCCAGCCCGATCATCACCGCCTTGACGACGATATCGGCCGCCATGAACATGCCCCATGGCGACAGGTCATGCGGCAAGGTCAATTCCATCGCCGTCGAAGGTCCGGCCTCGGCTGGCGCGGCTGTGTTCGGCTGGGTGCCTGGCTGCGAAGGCGCCATCGTGGCCGGCGGAGCGACTGCCGGTGCGGCGGGCGCCGGCGCAACCG
>NZ_RZRR01000220.1:0-7028 GCF_003998555.1 Mesorhizobium sp. M7A.F.Ca.CA.002.09.1.1
CAGATGCCGAGGAAAGGCCGGCCCTTGACGATCGCGACATCTTCGACGGCTTCCCACATGCCTTCGACGGCCTGCAGGCCGGCCGCGCAATCGGCATAGGCGCCGACGCCGGGCAGGACGATGCGATCGGCCGTGCGCACCCGCTCGGCATCGGCCGTCAGGTCGATCTGCGCCGCGATGCCGGCTTCGCGCGCGGCGCGCTCGAAAGCCTTGGTGGCCGAGCGCAGATTGCCCGAGCCGTAGTCGATGATCGCAACCCGCATCTCAGCTTCTTCCCGGAATCATGTCAGTTTCTTCCCGGTATGTGGGTCAGCCCCAGCGCAATGCCCGGCTGCGCTGGCCGCGCGAGGGCAGCATCGGGGACCATGCGCGGCGCCGGCACAACCTCATCGGCAAGCGCTTCCGCCTCCAGTGCATAGCGTGTGTCGGCATCGTCGAGCCAACCGGCTTCGACCGCGCCCCACTCGTGCCAACCACGCCGGCGAAGTGCCGCGATGCGCAGGCCTTGCCCTTCCAGGCCGACATAGAGCGAAACCAACAACGACAGCAGCGACCCGGCCACACCAAGGCCGAGCTTCTGGCCCAGCATCGAAAGCAGGCCCATGACGACGAAGGCAAGTGCTGCTTCGATCCACAGCCGATGCCAGGCGAACCATAGCGGCGGCACCAGGAGGCCCAGCCAGGTGAAGCCATCGCGGACAAAGGCCGTCGCATCAGCCTTTTCGCTGCGGCCTGGCGGTTCCATCACGACGTAGGTGGCCATGGCCTTATCCCTTCAACGATCCCTTGGTGGAGGGAACCGCATCCGGCTGGCGCGGATCGCGTTCGAGAGCAGCGCGCAGCGCGCGCGCCACCGCCTTGAAGCAGGTCTCGGCGATGTGATGGTTGTTGGCGCCATAGTGGTTGGTGACATGCAGCGTAATGCCGGCATTCTGCGCCAGCGCCTGGAAGAACTCGCGCACCAGTTCGGTGTCGAAGGTGCCGATCTTCGGCGACGAGAAGGAAACGTTCCAGACCAGGAAGGGACGGCCGGACACATCGATCGCGGCGCGCGTCAGCGTCTCGTCCATGGCAAGGTCGATCGAGGCATAGCGCATGATGCCGCGCCGCTCGCCGAGCGCCTTGGTCAAGGCCTGGCCGAGCGCGATGCCGGTGTCCTCGACCGTGTGGTGATCGTCGATATGCAGGTCGCCCTTGGCCCTGACCGTCATGTCGATCAGGGAATGGCGCGACAGCTGGTCCAGCATATGATCGAAGAAGCCGACGCCCGTAGCGATATCCGACTTGCCGGACCCGTCGACATGGACCGACACGGAGATGTCGGTTTCCTTGGTCTTACGGCTCGCTTCGGCGGAACGGGGCGGCATCACTCTATCCTTGTCCAGAGGTTCACATCGTGACCGGCTCAGAGGCTTCAAGCGCTCGCAGGCTTGAAAACGAAAGCCTTCTAGCAGCATGATCCGGCGATTGCCAGTTGCCTCCGGCATCGGTATCGGCCTTGCCAGAGAGCGATTTGCAATCACCGGCCCCATGCATACATATGGCCGATCAAAGTTACTCGTACCGCGCCAATCGCCTTATCGGGATGGCGCTGCTCGGAGCCCAAGAAATGTCCAATGAACTGACCATGCACGCCACGACCATCGTGACGGTGCGCAAGGGCAACAAGGTGGTGATCGCCGGCGACGGCCAGGTCAGCCTTGGCCAGACCATCATGAAGGGCAACGCCAAGAAGGTGCGCCGCATCGGCAAGGGCGGCAATGTGATTGCCGGTTTCGCCGGCGCCACCGCCGACGCCTTCACGCTTTTGGAGCGGCTCGAGGCCAAGCTCGAACAATATCCCGACCAGCTGACGCGCGCCTGCGTCGAGCTCGCCAAGGACTGGCGCACCGACCGCTATCTGCGCCGGCTGGAAGCGATGATGCTGGTGGCAGACAAGTCAGTCTCGCTGGCGCTGACCGGCACCGGCGACGTGCTCGAACCCGAATTCGGCGTCATGGCCATCGGTTCGGGCGGCAATTACGCGCTGGCCGCGGCCCGCGCGCTGATGGACAGCGACAAGGATGCCGAGGAGATCGCCCGCAAGGCGATGCAGATCGCATCCGACATCTGCGTCTACACCAACAACAATTTCGTCGTCGAAACGCTCGATGCCGCCTGAAGAGGTGGTGACCTATGATTTTCGGCCGGTGACGGAGAAAGACCTGCCGATGATCGCCGGCTGGCTTGCCCAGCCGCATGTTGCAGAGTGGTGGGACGATCCGGAGACGGAAATCGCCGGGATTAGCGATCATATCGACTCGATTTCCGTCGAGCCGCTGATCGTCGAGCTCGACGGCAAGCCGATCGCCTATCTGCAGAGCTACGACCCGCATCTGGAAGACGACCACCCCTACGCCGACCAGCCGTTCGGCACGCTCGGCATCGACGTGTCGATCGGCGTGCCGGAGCTGGTCGGGCGTGGCCATGGCTCGGCGATCGTGCGCCAATTCGTCGAACAGCTTTTCGAGGAAGGTGTTCCGCGCGTCATCATCGACCCGGATCCCGCCAATGTCAGGGCGATCCGCGCCTACGAAAAGGCCGGCTTTGTTGCCTTTGACACCAGAACATCGGAGTACGGGCCAGCCCTGATGATGGCGCGCGACGCGACGCAGGAGCCCAATTGATCAGCGCCGAAACCCTCGACAAGGCAGTCGCGAAAGGTTTGATCTCGCAGACCTTGCGCGATCAGTTGGAGGCCATGGAACGCGCGGTCGCTCTCGCCCCCGAGGCCAGGCGCGCCGATGATGAGAGTGACGAGGGTGACGAGGAAAACCTGCGGCTGGTCGGCGGCGGCAACGATCTGTTCGTCACCGTGGGAACCGTTCTGCTCAGCGCCGGCTTCTTCTTTGTCCTCACCACCTTGCTTCCAGGCCAGACATTCTGGATCGCCGGCATCTTCGCGGTTTTCGCCTGGGGGCTCGCCGAAATCGTCACGCGTCAGCACCGGATGAAGCTATCGTCGTCCGTGCTTGCCCTGATTTTCATGGCCGCCATTCTGGCCGCTCTGGCGCTGCAAGTGGAGGCCAGCTTCGGCATACGCAAGCCGGAAACCATCTGGCAGCTATTGGCGTTGCGCCAGACGGCGTCCCGGGCCGGATATCTGTTCCTGGGCGGAGGAATAATCGCGGCGGCGATCTATTTCTGGCGCTTTCGCGTCCCCATCATTGCCGGGACTATCGCCATCGCCTTCACACTGCTTGCCTTCCTGCAAACGGCGATAATCCTGTATGACAGTGTGACAACCGGCGCGATTGCGCCGCCGCGCCTCGAGGACGTTCCCGAATTGCTTCGCGCGGCCCTTTACATGCCGCTGATCTGCGGCCTGATCGTGTTCGCAACGGGTGTCGCTTTTGACATTTACGACAGGGATCGACGCAAGATCTGGTCCGATTGCGCTTTCTGGCTGCATGTCGTCTCGGCGCCGATGCTGGTGCATCCGCTCTTTATCATGGCAACCGGCCAAAACGTCGTATTCGGACATATCGCGCCGGATGCCAATGCAACCATCATGCTGACGATTCTGATCCTTGGCTTCCTCTATGTCGCGCTGGCCATAGACCGCCGTTCGCTTCTGGTTCCTACATTGGCTTACTTCGGCTCGCTGGGCATCTATTATCTGGTGAATTCCGCCTCCGATTCGACGGGCATCCCGCCTTTTGCCTTGATCCTGGTCGTTGTTGGCGCGCTGATTATTCTGTTCGGGGCCGGCTGGCAGCGTATCCGGCGGATTGTGGTCAACCTCACCTTGCCGGCGGCCGTGATCCGCCGGCTGCCGCCGCTGAAGGCGTGACAGGGCTTTGTGATGGTCGAGACGGCGACGCGAAACGAGGGGGAATGAATCGATGACGACACCGGCCACGGAAAACAGCTATTCGGCCTACGAAGACAGCTGGCGGATGGGGCTTCTGCTGGTGCTTGCCCTGGTCATCTTCCAGGCCGGGGCGCTCTACGGCATGGGGCGGACGCCGATCTGCACCTGCGGCTACGTCAAGCTCTGGCATGGCGTGGTGAACAGTTCGGAGAATTCCCAGCACATTTCGGACTGGTACACCTTCTCACACATCATCCACGGCTTCCTGTTCTATGCGCTGGCGCGGTTCCTGTTCCCGCGTTCGCCGATCGGCCTGAGGCTGGCGTTCGCCGTCTTCATCGAGGGCGGCTGGGAGCTGCTGGAAAACAGCCCGTTCATCATCGACCGCTACCGCGCCGGCACCATTTCGCTCGATTACTATGGCGACAGCATCATCAATTCGGTGTCGGACACACTGGCCATGGTGCTGGGATTTGTGATGGCGCGAAGGCTACCTATATGGGTGATCGTCAGCCTCGCCATCATCTTCGAACTCGGCACCGGCTACCTCATCCGGGACAATCTGACACTCAACGTGATCATGCTGCTGCATCCGTTCGAGGCCATCAAGCAGTGGCAAAGTGGAATTTAGTGATATGAGCACATTTTCTCCCCGCGAAATCGTTTCGGAACTCGACCGCTTCATCATCGGCCAGAAGGACGCCAAGCGCGCCGTGGCCATTGCCTTGCGCAACCGCTGGCGCCGCCAGCAGCTGGAAGGCCAGATGCGCGAAGAGGTGATGCCCAAGAACATCCTGATGATCGGGCCGACCGGCGTCGGCAAGACGGAAATCTCGCGCCGCCTGGCGCGGCTGGCCGGTGCGCCCTTCGTCAAGGTCGAGGCGACCAAGTTCACCGAAGTCGGCTATGTCGGCCGCGATGTCGAGCAGATCATCCGCGACCTGGTCGAGATCGCCATCGGCCTGGTGCGCGAGAAGATGCGTGAGGACGTCAAGGCGCGCGCCCACGTCAACGCCGAGGAACGTGTGCTGGAAGCACTGGTCGGCAAGACGGCGAGCCCGGCCACCCGCGACAGTTTCCGCAAGAAGCTGCGCGACGGCGAGCTCGACGACAAGGAAATCGAGGTCGAGGTTGCCGACACCGGCAGCGGCGGCATGCCCGGATTTGAAATCCCCGGCATGCCGGGCGCCAATATCGGCGTGCTGAACATCAACGACATGCTGTCGAAGGCGATGGGCGGCAAGAAAACCAAGATGCGCAAGACGACGGTGAAGGAGTCCTACGACCTGCTGGTCAATGACGAGTCCGACAAGCTGCTCGATCAGGACGAGGTGGTGCGCCGGGCGCTCGATGCCGCGGAAAACGACGGCATCGTCTTCCTCGACGAGATCGACAAGATCGCGGCGAGATCGGACATTTCCGGCGGGCCCTCGCGCGAAGGCGTGCAGCGCGACCTGCTGCCGCTGGTCGAAGGCACCACGGTGGCGACCAAATACGGACCGTTGAAGACGGATCACATCCTGTTCATCGCCTCCGGCGCCTTCCACGTCTCGAAGCCGTCCGACCTGTTGCCGGAATTGCAGGGCCGCCTGCCGATCCGCGTCGAACTGCGGGCGCTGGAGAAGGACGATTTCGTGCGCATCCTGACCGAGACCGAGGCCAGCCTGATCAAGCAGTATATCGCGCTGATGAAGACCGAGGGCGTCGAGTTGACCTTCACCGACGACGCCATCGATTCGCTCGCCGGCATCGCCGTCGATCTCAACGCCAGCGTCGAGAACATAGGCGCCAGGCGCCTGCAGACGGTGATGGAGCGGGTGCTGGACGAAATCTCCTACGATGCGCCCGACCGCAACGGAACGAGCGTCACTATCGACGCCGCCTATGTCGAAAAGCATGTCGGCGATCTGTCCAGGAATACCGACCTGTCGCGGTTCATCCTTTAAACGACGGCGCCGAAACGTTCCGGCGCCGGTCCAGGCAACATTTTCCGGCAAGCAAAATCATGTGTGGCCAGATGGTACCATCTGGCCACCTTTCGTCCTGCCGGGTGAAGGGGCGCTCTCGACTCGACCAAGAGCTTTACCTAGTTTGCGCGGCAATTCTCGATCTCTAGGTTGACGCAATTCCGGAAAACCGTTTCACACTTTTCCTGGAATTGCTTGGGCGGCGGGTGCATGAAAAAACTGATCCTGGTCATTCTCGGCTTGACGCTGGCGGCGACGCTGTTCGCCGCCGAGGCAGCGACATTGGTGCCGCCGGGAAATCGCAATGCCGTGCAGCCCGACATTCCCGGCGCCTCCAGCCGGCGCACGCAGGCGACCAACACCAGCTTCCAGGCGAAGTACCGCAAGGTCTATGCCCTGCTGCAGAACGACGCCGATCTGCGCGCCAAGATCAGGAAGGCGGCGGCCGCCTACGGCATCGATCCCCTGCACATTGTCGGCGCCATCGTCGGCGAGCACACCTACAATGTCGATGCTTATGACCGGCTGCAGACCTACTATGTCAAGGCGATCTCCTATCTCTCCAGCAAGCTGTCCTTCGCCTATGACGGCGAGGACATCACCGACTTCGTGCAGCGGCCGGAATTCAAGAAATGCGCGGGGATGTCCGACAGCTACGATCTGTGGGAATGCCGCGAACAGGTGTGGAACCGTTCGTTTCGCGGCAAGTCGGTCGGCGGGACCAGCTTTCCCGACGACCGCTTCGGCGCCACCTTCTTCCAGCCTTATTATGCCGGCCAGACCTTCGGCCTCGGCCAGCTCAATCCGCTGACCGCCCTGCAGATGAGCGATCTGGTGCACAAGGTTTCGGGCCTGCCCAAGCTCGACGTCGGCGATCCCAATTCGGTCTACAAGACCATCATGGATCCCGACCTGACGCTGCCCTACGTCGCCGCGACGATCAGGAAATCGATCGATGCCTATAAAAGCATTGCCGGCTTCGACATTTCGGGCAATCCCGGGCTGACCGCCACGCTCTACAATGTCGGCAATCCGGAGCAGCGCGCTTATGCGTTGAAGGCGGAGAACGACAGGCGCCGCGCCGCCGGTGAGCCCGAAAAGCTGCCGGAAGAGAATTATTATGGTTGGCTGGTGAACGACAAACTGCCGGAGCTGAAGGCGCTGTTTTAGGGCTGGGGTTCAGAGCCTTTACCTGCCCCTTGTAGGGC
>NZ_RZRR01000221.1:0-7012 GCF_003998555.1 Mesorhizobium sp. M7A.F.Ca.CA.002.09.1.1
GTCACGCTGCGCGTGCCGTTCACCAACGACTATCGCGAGTGGGCGGCGGTGCGCGGGGAAAGCCGCGCTTTCCTCGAACCATGGGAGCCACGCTGGACTCCCGATGAACTCGACCGCAACGCATGGCGGCTGCGCATCAGCCGCTACCGCGAGGATTATGCTCAGGGAACCGCTATCGCCTTCTTTATCTTCGAGAGGAGCAGCGGCAAGCTTGCCGGCGGCATCACGCTCGGCAACATACGCCATGGCGTCTCGCAAAGCGGCCATGTCGGCTACTGGATCGGCGAGCGCTTCGGCGGCCGCGGCCTGATGACCGACGCGGTCAAGGTGGTGACCCGCTTCGCCTTCGATACGCTGAGGTTGCACCGGATCGAAGCGGCCTGTATTCCCGACAATATCAGGTCGATCCGCGTGCTTGAAAAAGCCGGATTTCGGCGCGAAGGACTGCTGCGATCCTATCTCAGGATCAACGGCATCTGGCAGGACCACTACCTCTACGCCCGGATCGCGGACGATCCGCCGGGCGTTGGAACGAAGGACTGATTTTTGACGAAATTCCTGCGCAACGGGCCGCTGTTCGCCATTGTCCTCGCGATACTCCTGACGCTGTGGGCGGCATCGTCGGCCTTCGCCGTCGAGCCGATCAAGATCGCCCGCGACGACGTCGCGCTCGACCTTTCCGGCGCCGTCGAGATCTACCGCAACCAGGGCGAGAATTTCCAGGTGTCGACCGCGCCGGGTCCGGACGGCATCGTGCGGCGCATCGAGGTCGAGGCCAATGATGCCCGTTCGACCGGCGACTGGGCTGTCTTCGCGCTCGCCAACACCACCGACCAGCAGCTCGACCGGCTGATCGTCGCACCGCATTTCCGCCTGGTGAATTCCGGCATCTTCTGGCCGGATCTGGGCTCGACCCGCATCGCTGCCATCACGCCCAGCGAAGGCTTCGCGCTCGACCGCCAGACCAGTCCCGACGCCGACGTTTTCCGGGTGACGCTGAACCCCGGCACGGTGATCACCTTCATCGCCGAACTGGCCTCGCCGAAGCTGCCGCAGGTCTACCTCTGGGATCCCGAATCCTACAAGGACTCGGTCAATTCCTACACGCTGTTTCGCGGCATCGTCATCGGCATTGCGGGCCTGCTGGCGCTGTTCCTGACCATCCTTTTCGTGGTCAAGGGGACCTCGATGTTCCCCGCGACCGCCGCGCTTGCCTGGGCGGTACTGGCCTATATCTGCGTCGATTTCGGCTTCCTCAACAAGGTCATCGAGATCTCGCCCGGCAATGAGCAGATGTGGCGGGCGGGAACGGAGGTGGCGCTGGCGGGAACCTTCGTGGTGTTCCTGTTCGCCTATCTCAACCTCAACCGATGGCACGGCCATTTCAGTTATGGCGCACTGGTCTGGATCCTCGGGCTGGTGCTGATCGCCGGCGTTGCGATCGTCGATCCCGCGGTCGCCGCCGGCATCGCCAGGCTGTCCTTCGCCGCCACCGCACTGACGGGGCTTGGCCTGATCATCTTCCTCGGGATTCGTGGTTATGATCGTGCGATCATGCTGGTGCCCAGTTGGGTCATGGTGCTGTTGTGGCTGTGCGGGTCGTGGATGGCGATCACCGGCATGCTCGACAACGACATCGCCCAGCCGGCCCTGGGCGGCGGGCTGATCCTGATCATCCTGCTGATCGGCTTCACCGTCATGCAGCATGCCTTTGCCGGCGGCGCGCTGCATCAGGGCCTGTTCTCCGACCTGGAGCGGCAGGCGCTTGCCGTGGCCGGATCGGGCGACACGGTGTGGGACTGGGACGTGCTGCGCGACCGCGTCGTCACCAAGCCCGATGTCAGCATCCAACTCGGGCTGGCGCCGAACAGCCTCGGCGGTGCGGCGCGTAACTGGCTGCCGGTGCTGCATGCCGACGACCGCGACACGTTCCGCACGACGCTCGACGTCGTGCTCGAGCACCGGCGCGGCCGGGTGTCGCAGAACTTCCGCCTGCGCGGCGCTGACGGCCACTATCACTGGTTCTCGCTGCGTGCGCGCCCGGTCATCGGATCCGACGGCGAAGTCATCCGCTGCGTTGGCACCATGGTCGACGTGACGGAGCAGAAAAAGTCCGAGGAAAGGCTGCTGCACGATGCCGTGCACGACAACCTGACCGGCCTGCCGAACCGCGAACTTTTGATGAACCGGCTGGAAGCGATCATCTCGATCGCGCGCACCGAAGAGAAGGTGCGCCCGACCGTCTTCGTCATCGACATCGACCGTTTCAAGCAGGTCAACGACGGGCTCGGCATCTCGGCCGGCGACACCATCCTCTTGACCATCGCGCGCCGCCTGCACCGGCTGCTCAAGCCGAAGGACTCGCTGTCGCGCTTTGCCGGCGACCAGTTCGCGCTGATGCTGTTGTCCGAACAGGACCCGGCCCGCATCGCCGCCGTGGCGGATGCCATCAAGCATGCCATCAACAATCCGATCACCTTTGCCAAGCGCGAGATCGTGCTGACCGCCTCGATCGGATTGATCACCTGGAATTCGCCACAGATGTCGGCCGAGGACATGGTCAAGGATGCCGAGCTTGCCATGCATCAGGCCAAGCGCTTCGGCGGCGACAGAATCGAGCCGTTCCGTCCGGCTTTCCGCACTGTCGGCACCGACAGGCTGCAGTTCGAATCCGACCTGCGCCGCGCCATCGAGCGGCGCGAATTCACCCTTGCCTACCAGCCGATCGTCCGGCTCGAGGACGGCAGCGTCGCCGGCTTCGAGGCGCTGCTGCGCTGGGACCACCCGCGCCGCGGCATGATCCCGCCGGCGGATTTCATCCCGGTCGCCGAAAGCTGCGGCCTGATCGTGCAGCTCGGCCTGTTTGCCATGCAGCAGGCGGCGGAAGACCTCGCCAGCTGGCAAAAGCAGATCGGCGACGCGCCGCTGTCGGTCTCGGTGAATTTGTCCAGCCGCCAGTTGATCCGCCGCGACCTGGTCAGCGACGTCCGCTCGGTCATCGCTCGGGCCAACCTGAAGCCGCGCTGCTTCCGGCTCGAACTCACCGAATCGCTTGTCATGGACAATCCCGAGCAGACCGCCCATGTGCTGACCAAGCTGAAGCAGCTCGGCATCGGCCTGTCGCTGGACGATTTCGGCACCGGCTATTCGTCATTGGCCTATCTGACGCGTTTCCCCTTCGACACCATCAAGATCGACAAGAGCTTCGTCGACGACAACACGCCCAAGCGCGCGGTGCTGCTGAAATCGATGGTCAACATGGCGCATGAACTCGGCCTGTCCGTCGTCGCCGAGGGCATTTCGGACGAGAGCGACGCGCTGGAACTGCGCCAGATGGGCTGCGAATATGTCCAGAGCTTCATGTTCGGCGCGCCGATGCCGGGCGACCAGGTGCTGAAGACGCTGAAAGAGCAGTATCCGCTGACGCAAGCGTAAACGGATCAGGCGTGTCCGGCAGCGAGGCTGAGATGCGCAAGGTCGATACCGATCGAGGCGAGGATCCGGTCGTATTTGCGCTCGATATCGGTGTCGAACAGAAGCTCGGCACTGGCCGGACAGGTCAGCCAGCCATTTTCTGCGATCTCGGTCTCCAATTGGCCCGCGCCCCAGCCGGAATAGCCGAGCGCCATCAGCGCATGACGAGGCCCGCGGCCGGACGATATGGCGCGCAATATGTCGACGGTCGCCGTCAGGCAGATGTCGTCGGAAACGGTCAGCGATGATTCCACCCGATAGTCGCCCGAATGCAGGACGAAGCCCCGGCTGCGATCCACGGGGCCGCCATTGCGCACGACGAAATCGCGGGCCTGAGCCGGCAAGCGGATTGCCTCCTGCTCGTTCATGATGCCCAGTTGCACGAGCAAGTCCGGAAACAGCATCTGCTGCGTCTGGTTGATGATCAGGCCCATGGCGCCTTCATCGGAATGGGCGCAGACATAGATGACCGAGCGCGTGAAACGGTCGTCCTTCATGCCGGGCATGGCAATCAGGAACTGATCGTCGAGAAAGCCGCGACTGGCGACCGTCTTCTTGTGGCGCAACAAGTCCATGAAGGGAGCGTAACGCGTTTCCAAAGCGCCGAAAAGATGCGCCGTGCTGGATTCGACCAAAGCCTGTGGCGGCGGCTCGAACATTCTTCTCCCTCGAAGTCACGCAAATATGATACCGGCAAGGCCATGAAATCATTGCGCGGCCACGAACGGACGATCAAATCACCGCCATGCGAAGCTTGAAAATCCTGCTGCTCGGCGCCGGCATCGGATCGGCCACCGCTCTTCCCGCCGCCGCCTCTTCGTCGGCGTGGTACAACAGCGAAGGCGGCAAGGTCCGGCTGGTTACATCAGGCAAAGCCGACGATGCCGGCCGCATACAGGGCGTTCTCGACATAGCGCTCAAGCCCGGCTGGAAGACATATTGGCGCGATCCGGGAGACGCGGGCGTGCCGCCGCAACTCGACATTTCGGCCAGCACCAACGTCGCCGACGCCGCTCTGTCGTTTCCGGCGCCGCAGCGCCATGACGACGGCTATGGCAAATGGGCGGGCTACAACTATCCGGTCTCTCTGCCGGTGACATTCACGCTGGCGACGCCGAACCAGCCGGCGGTGATCGATGCCGACATCTTTCTCGGCATCTGCGAAACGATCTGCATTCCGGTGCAGACGCGGCTGACCGTCGACCCCGCCTCCGATCCGGACAATGCCGAGGACGCGGCGCTGGTGAAGGCGAGTTTTACGGCACTGCCTGCGCCCGCGAGGTCCGATTTCGGCATCAATGTGCTGCCGGGCGACCATGAGACGCTGATTGTCGAGGCGAGCTTTCCCGGCGATCCGGCGGCGGCGGATTTCTTCGTTGCCGGCGAGCAGGACTACATGTTCGGCACCCCGGCCCGCAGCGAAAAGGACGGCAAGCTGATTTTCACCGTGCCGATCCTCGACCGCCCCTCGACGACGCCGACTGATGGCGGGCTTCACTATACGCTGACGAGTGCGGCGGGCGCTGTCGAAGGGGTTCTGCCTTTCCCTTTATCCAGCCCATCGCAACGGTTGCAGGAAGCCGTTGGGTTCGCTACGCAAAGACACGTCCTTCCCCATTTCCCAAGCGAGGAATCCATGACCATTTCCGTTGGCGACAAGCTGCCTGACGTGACCTTCAAGACGATGACCGACGACGGCGCCAAGCCGATCACCGGGGCCGAGATATTCCCGGGCAAAAAGGTCGTTCTGTTTGGAGTTCCCGGCGCCTTCACGCCGACCTGCAGCAACAACCACTTGCCCGGCTATCTCGAGAACCATGACGCCATCCTGGCGCGCGGCGTCGACACCATCGCCGTCGTCTCGGTCAATGACGTCCATGTCATGGGCGCCTGGGCGCGCTTCACCGGCGGCGAGGGCAAGATCCTGTTCCTGGCCGACGGCAGTGGCGATTTCGCCAAGGCAGTGGGCCTCGACAATGACCTTTCCGCCAGCGGCATGGGGCTGCGTTCGAAACGATTTTCGATGATCGTCGACGACGGCAAGGTCACCGCGCTCAATGTCGAGACCAAGCCCGGTGTCGACGAGTCCGGCGCGGCCCATATTCTGGGACAGCTCTGAACTTCAGTGCGCCTTCGGCCGCAACGGCGATGGCGCTTGTGGTTCATGGCTTGCTTTGGGGGGATCCTAGCGATGTTTGACATCTTCTGGCGCGCTATCGCGATCGGCGTCGGCGCCACCGTGCTGATGGATCTCTGGGCCATCTTCCTGCACAAGGCGTTCGGCCAGCCACGGCCGAACTGGGGGCCGGTCGGCCGCTGGGTCTGGCATCTCCGTGACAAGGTCTTTCACGACGATATCGGCGATACAGCACCATACGCGCATGAAAAGGCGCTGGGTTGGGCCTTTCACTATTTTGTCGGCATCATCTACGGCATCATCCTGGTGGTGCTGGCCGGAGCGGGCTGGCTTGCCGCGCCGACATTTCTGCCGGCCTTCATCCTCGGCATTGTCACCGTCGGCGCCGGCTGGTTCCTGCTGGCACCCGGCATGGGCGCCGGCTGGGCCGCCTCGAAGCGGCCCAACCCGATGCGGATCCGGGCGCTGAACCTGGTGTCGCATACGGTGTTCGCACTTGGGCTTTGGGGCACGGCGCTGCTGATACGATAAGCGCTTACGGCTGTGTCGGCCTGTCGATCGGCTGCCAGCCGTAGACAACGGAATGCGCGCCGATATCGTAGTAGTTGCCGCCGCCCGCTGGCTGATCTGCTTCTTCGTACCCGAGCCGCGCCGCTCCTGAAATTCAATAGCTCTGGGTCGAGCGCCGCACCTTCGCGATTGCCGGCGCAGCAGGCTTTGGCGCTGCTGCAGGCTTGAACGGGCCTTTCTTGAACGGCGCCATGCCTTCGCGCGCGAGTTCGTCGGCGCGCTCGTTCTCGACATGGCCGTCATGGCCCTTGACCCAGTTCCAGGTGACCTTGTGGCGCTTGTTGGCCTCGTCGAGCGCCTGCCAGAGTTCACCGTTCTTGACAGGCTTCTTGTCGGCGGTCTTCCAGCCGTTCTTCTTCCAGCCGTGGATCCACTTGGAAATGCCGTCCATGACGTATTTGCTGTCGGTGTGAAGCTCGACCGTGCACGGTTCCTTCAGCGCGTTCAGCGCCGAGATAGCGGCCAACAGTTCCATCCGGTTGTTGGTCGTCTCGGCCTCACCGCCGGAAAGCTCCTTGGTGGTGCCGTTGAAGCGCAGGATCGCGCCCCAGCCGCCAGGGCCGGGATTGCCCGAACAAGCGCCGTCGGTGAAGATCTCAACCTGTTTGCTCATGATATCAGGCCAATCCATATTCCGAAGGAGATTTGATCGCCCGGTGGAACCGCATCCTTCTGATGTATTCGGTCGGATCGCGTTTCATCACCAGCCCGCCATCGGGGACGGTCAGCCAGTCGTATAGCCGGGTCAGCATGAAGCGCAACGCCGAACCGCGCGCCAGCATCGGCAGCGCAGCCTTTTCCTGGTCGCTCAGGGGCCGGACGCTCTTGTAG
>NZ_RZRR01000222.1:0-7008 GCF_003998555.1 Mesorhizobium sp. M7A.F.Ca.CA.002.09.1.1
GCGCCTGCATGCGATAGCCGTCTAACTTCACTTCGTGCAGCCAGTCCTTGCCCGGCGGCGCATCGCGCTCGAGCGTGGCCAGCTGCGGCTCGATAAAGTCGAGGCGTTTGCCGGCTTTTGTCTTGACGGCGGCCGGCTTGTTGGAATGCCAGACTTTCGGCTTCTCGCCCTTCGCGGTCTTGCCCTCGCCGACCTCCTCGATCGTCAGGCCGGACTTCACCGATTCAGGCGCTTCCTTGAGGATGTCCTCGCCGGGACGCGCTGCGGCATCGTCCGACTTGATCAGCAGCCAGTTGTCGCGCTTTTCACCCGCTCGCGGCTTCAGCCGCACCAGATGCCATGCCCCATGCAGCTTGTGTCCCCTGAGCTCGAAGCTGATATGGCCCTTTTTCATCGCCTTGGCCGGGTCGATCTCGGGAATCCAGGTGCCCTCGTCCCAAACGATAACCGAACCGCCGCCATATTCGCCCTTGGGAATGGTGCCTTCGAACGGCGCATAGTCGATCGGGTGATCCTCGACATGGACAGCCAGTCGCTTCTCATGCGGGTCGAGGCTCGGGCCGCGCGTCACCGCCCAACTCCACAGCACGCCGTCATGCTCGAGCCGCAAGTCGTAATGCAACCGCGTCGCGGCATGCTTGTGGATGACGAAGATGCCGCCGGCCTCGCCCTGCTTGGTCCGGGCGACCTTGCCGGCCGGTTCGGCGGTTTTCTTGAAATCGCGCTTGGAGTGATATTGTTCGAGGCTGGCCATCCGTTGGGTTCCTCACGCCGATTTGCGTTTGGGCGCGCTGGCTTTCGACTTGGCGCGTTTGGCCGCTGGCCTGGCCTTCGCCGACGAAGATGTTTTCGATGACCCGGAGTCCGACAGGCTCTTCTTCAGCGCGTCGAACAGATTGACGACATTGGAAGGTTTGGGCGCCGCCTTGGCCTTCGGCGCCTTGTGGCCGGCCTTCTTGGCGCGGATCAGCTCCAGCAGCGCGTCCTCGTATTTGTCGTCGAATTTCGAGGGATCGAACTTCGTCTTCTTCTTGTCGATGATCAACTCGGCCAGATCGGTCATCTCCTGATCGGTCTTCACGGGCTCGATGTCGCCGAAGACGGTGTCCGGTTGCCGTACCGTGTTGTCGTAGCGCAGCGTCGTCAGCACCATGCCCTTGCCGAGCGGTTCGATCACCACCGGCCGTTCGCGTCGGTAGAGCACGATACGCGCCAGCCCGGCCATCTTCTTGCCCGCCATCGCATCGCGAATGACGGCGAACGCCTCTTCCGACACCTTGTCGGCGGGCGCCACATAGTAGGGCGTGTCGAGATAGATCTGCTGGATCGAAGCTTTGTCGACGAAACCGTCGAGCGCCATCGTGTGCGAGGATTCGATCTGCACCGCCTCGATCTCGTCTTCCTCGATATGGATGAAATTGCCATCGTCGAGTTCATAACCCTTGATCTCGTCATCCTCCTCCAACGGCTTGCCGGTTTCGGCATCGACATAGAGGCGCTTCACCGTGTTGCCGGTCTTGCGGTTGAGAATGCGAAACGAGACCCGCTCCGTATGGGTGACGACATTGGTCAGTTCGACGGCACAGGTGACCAGCGAAAGCTTCAGATAGCCTCTCCAGGCCGGACGCGGCGCCATGATATCTTCCCTTCAGAACCAGATGAAGGTGAGAACGGACAGATCGCGCTCCAGTTCCGCGCTCCCGCGCCGATCTGGATGCCAAGGGGCCGCCTGAGTGGTTCTGGCCGCCAGCACGGAAATTTCGCGGGCTCGGCAAAAGTTGAAACAGAACCGCGCGCAGGCGACATTCAAACGAAACATATGTGATGCAAAAGTCACATTGGCCGGAATGCCAACCAACTGCACGGAAAGACCCCGAATCAGCCGCATTCCAGCCACGAAGCAAGGCATTTTCGACCAGATATTAACATCACGTTCACCGACTATTCACGCCTCGACGCTATGATGACCGCAATTCGGAAGGGACATCCGAAAATCGGGACAGGGACAAGGTAATGAACTTCCTCGCGCACCTCATCGGCTATGCCGCCGCCATCCGCGAATTCGTTGCGCCGACCTACCGGCCCGAACGCTATTACATGCGCGGCCCCGGCCCGGCCTGCGCCCGTCGCGGCAACTCGCTGGGCGCGCACTGATCATGGCTTTCGAAAATCGCCACAACAGCCGGATCTGCAGGCCGGCCGCCTCTATCCGCGCCACCACCTATCGCGCCGAGCGTCCCGCTCTCGCCGACAGGCGCCGTGCGACATCGCCACGGCTTTGATACCATCGCTGGCCGGCTTAGTGTCATAGGACACGAGCAGCCGAGGCCAGCGTGACGGACCATCTTCAACCAGTTCGACCCCAGTCAACTCGTCCCTTCGAAACAGTTCTCGACTCACGCCATCCATTGATCGTTTTCGATGGCGTCTGCGTGCTCTGCTCCGGTTTCGTGCGCATGGTGGTCAGGCTCGACCGCCAAGGCCGTTTCCGCTTCGCCACCGCGCAGTCGCCCTTCGGTGAAGCGCTGTTCCGGAAGCATGGACTGCGCACCGACTCTTACGAAACCAATCTCGTCCTGATCGACGGCGTCGCCTTCACGCGGCTGGACAGTTTTGTCGCCGTCATGGCGGAACTCGGCTGGCCTTGGCGGGCGGCCAAGGCACTGTTGCTGTTGCCGCGCCCGCTGCGTGGTTGGCTCTATGATCGCATCGCCAGGAACCGCTACGCCCTGTTCGGCAGGAAGGATGCTTGCGACATTCCTTCTCCGGAGCTGCGCAAGCGGTTCCTTGGCTGAGGGTGTGGCTATGCGCTACCGCGGCTGGCTCGTGCCATCCGGCCGGCACGGCTCGAGCACGATCGGTCCGCCTGCCGTCCTCCCCAATTCCCGGCAGCCCTGAACCGTGCACAGTGTCCAGCCGTCGCTGGTTGCACCTGAAGCGGCGAGCACGACGCGCCGCTGCGGGCCGACATCAGGCGCATAGCTCCACCAACCCTCCTTCAGCACCGCGCCTTCCGGCGGCTCCATGCCGGCGCCCGAGCCCTCGATCCGGGCTTCGACCACCTGCAGGCCGGAGGACGTGACCTTCCAGTCTTCTTGCCAGCGCGTCCGTTCCACCGAATGCGTCCAGGACAGCGTGAAGGCGGCGACGGAGAGCGTTACCGTCTTGCCCGCGGCCAGGATGCACAGGCTCATGTTCTGACTGAAGCCTGCCGCGCGCGAAAACAGTGCCAGCCGATCCAGGCCAGCGCCAGCACCCAGCCGGCCTCGTCGGTGAGCGGCACCGCGGCGACCAGCAGCACGCCGGCCGCGAAGGCGACGAGCCGCTCCCACCACGCCATGCGGGTGACCAGAAAACCGACGGCGGCGGCACCCCACAGCACGATGCCCATGCACGCCTTGGCGACGATGTAGCCGACCTCGACGGGATAGCCGAACTGGGCGGCGATCGGACCTGCGTCCTGCAGCATCAGCGCCGGCGTGTAGACCGCCATGAACGGCACGACGAAGCCGGCAATGGCCAGCTTGGTCGCCTGGATGCCGATTTTCAGGCCGCTTTCCCTGGCCATCGGTGCGGCGGCGAACGCCGCCAGCGCCACCGGGGGCGTCAAATCGGCCATGATGCCGAAATAGAACACGAACATGTGGCTGACCAGCAGCGGCACGCCAAGCTCGAGCAGCGCCGGCCCGGCCAGCGACGAGGTGATGATGTAGTTGGGAATGGTCGGAATGCCCATGCCCAGCACCAGGCAGGTGACCATGGTCAGCACCAGCGACAGGAACAGATTGTCCTCGCCGATCGAGATGATCCAGCCGATGAAGGTCGAGGCGATGCCGGTCAGCGTCAGCGTGCCGATGACGATGCCGACAATGGCGCAGGCAATGCCGACCGGCAGCGCGTTCTTGGCGCCTTCGGCGAGCGAGTCGACACAGATTTGCAACGTCTCGCGGCCGCCCTTGAACGTGAAGCAGGCGACGACCAGTGCGGCGATCACCAGGCCGAGGAGGTTGACGCCGAACTTCATGAACGAAGCGGCGGCAAGCCCGAGCGCGATCCAGAAGACGATGCGGAAGGCCAGCGGCCCGATCGCTGCCGCCAACGGCGTGCCGAGGATGAGCACGATGGTCAGCGCCAGGCCCATCGTGCCGGCGAAGATCGGCGTATAGCCGGCAAACAGCAGGTAGATGAGCGCGGCCAGCGGCAGCACCAGCGGCCAGTGTTGCCGCACCGCGTCCCACGGATTGGGCAGCTCGGCCTTGGCCATGCCGTGCAGGCCCGCCTTGCCGGCTTCCAGATGCACCTGCCAGAAGCAGGCGCCGAAATAGAGCAGCGCCGGGATGATCGCCGCCTTGACCACTTCGGCATAAGGCACGTTCAGCGTCTCGGCCATGATGAAGGCGACCGCGCCCATCACCGGCGGCATGATCTGGCCGCCCATCGAGGAGGTCGCCTCGACGGCGCCGGCAAAAGCCGAGCGGAAGCCGAAGCGCTTCATCAGCGGGATGGTGAACTGGCCGCTGGCCACCACATTGGCGACACCCGAGCCGGAAATGGTGCCCATCAGCGCCGAGGACAGCACGCAGACCTGCGCCGGGCCGCCGCGCCACGAGCCGACCAGGCCAAGCGCGAAATCGTTGAACAGCGCGATCATGCCAGCGCGTTCGAGAAAGGCGGCAAAGACGACGAAGATGAAGATGTAGGCAGCCGAGACATAGATCGGTGTGCCGTAGATGCCTTCGGTGCCGTAGGCGAAGGTGTCGACGATCTGGGCGAAATCATAGCCGCGATGGATGAGCGGCGGCGGCAAATGGTTGCCGAAAAAGCAGTAGGCGAGAAAGATGAAAGCGATGACCGCCAGCGGCAGGCCCATCAGCCGCCGCGCTGCCTCGAAGACCAGCACCACCAGCACCGCGCCGACGATGAGGTCCGGCGTGGTCAGGAAGCCGGAGCGGCGGATCAGATCAGTGTAGAACACCCAATTGTAGAGGCCGGTGCCGAAGCCGAGCGCCCCGAGCGTCCAGAACGCGGCTTTCGCCGGCATGCTCTTGGCGCGCAGATTGGCGATCAGGCCAAAGCCGAGCAGCAGCAGGAAGCCGACATGCATGGCCCTCACCACCTGGCTCGGAATGCTGCCATAGGCGGCGACATAGATCTGGAACACGGAAAAGGCGACGGCGATGAGAAAGGCGGCCTTGCCCGCAAGGCCGTCGCCGAAGCCCGGCGGCAGCCCTTCGACCTGTTCTTCGACGGCAGGCAGATGGAAGGTGGCGGATTTGCCGTCGGTTGATGTTCCAGACGTTGCTTCGGTCATCCGACGGATCCGCCCTACTTCAACAAGCCCTTCTCCTTGTAGTATCGCTCGGCACCGGGGTGCAGCGGCACCGGCATGCCGTCGAGCGCCTTGGCCGGGTCGATCGCCTTGGCGGCGGCATGCGCCGCGGCCAGTTGGTCGAGATGGTCGAACATCAGCTTGGTCATCCGGTAGGCGGTCTCGTCGGAGACATCGGCGCGGGTGATGAGGAAATTGCCGACGGCGGCGGTGGCGACATCCTCGCTCTGGCCTTCATAAGTGCCCTTGGGAATGACCACCGACAGATAGGGCGCGCCGATCTTGGCGACGTCCTCGGCCGGCACCGCCACGACATTGATCGGCACGGAGGTGGCGAGGTCGCGGATCGAGGCGACGCCGAGCCCGGCCGATTGCAGCGTGGCGTCGAGCTGCCGGTTCTTGATCAGCTCGACCGATTCGGCGAAGGGCAGATACTCGACCCGGCCGAGATCCTCATACTTCAACCCGGCGGCGGCGAAGATGGCGCGGGCATTGAGCTCGGTGCCGGAGGCCGGCGCGCCGACCGACAGGCTTTTTCCCTTGAGGTCGGCCAGCGTCTTGATGCCGGACTCCCGGCTGGCGACGATCTGGATGTAGTTGGGATAGATGGCTGCGATGCCGCGCAACTTATCGAGCTTGCCGGGGAAACCGGCCTCGGCATTGCCTTCGGCGGCCAGCTTGACGGAATCGCCCAGCGCAAACGCGATCTCGCCCTTGCCCTGCTGCAACAGATTGAGGTTTTCGACCGAAGCCTTTGTTGCCTGCACCTGGGTGCGGGCACCTTCGATGCCCTTGCCGTAGATTTCCGACAGTGCCACGCCGAGCGGATAATAGACGCCAGATGTGCCGCCGGTGAGCACGTTGATGAATTCCTGCGCCTTGGCGGAAACAGCGCCTAGGCCAAGCGACAGCGCCACGGCGCCGGCCGCAACAAGTTTCGTCCTGAAATGGAACATCTGATTTCCTCCCTGAAATAGCAGCCGCATCACCTCCCTGACGCGAACAGAAGCGAGTTTAGACAGCGAGATGGAAATGCCAACCCGCAATCCCATGCGTTAGACGAATGGTTGAGTGCGGGATGCACAGATGGCCGCTTGCGTGAAATGTCTTCGGAGCCGAAAGATTTTTCCAATGCCTGTCGAAATCGGCCAGGGCCGCGCGACATACGTCCGGCTCGCAAACGAAGCAGCCTTCGAAACAACGGGAGAAGACCATGCGATACATGCTTTTGATCTACGTCAATGAAGCCGCGATGGCGGCCGCGCCGACCGATAAGACCTACGAGATCAGCGCTGCCTATGGCGCGTATACCGATGCGTTGAAGAAGTCCGGCGCCTGGCTGGCCGGCGACCGGCTGAAGCCGACCCAGGCCGCCACTTCGGTGCGGATGGTCAATGGCAAGACCAACGTGCTCGATGGCCCCTATGCCGACACCAAGGAGCAGCTTGCGGGCTTCTACATGATCGAGGCCGAGGATGCCGATGCCGCTATCGCCTGGGCGGCGCGCTGCCCCGCGGCCAGCGCCGGCACGGTCGAGCTGCGGCCGATCTGGGAACAGACCATGTGATGGAAAGTGGCCTGGAGATCGCGCGGGCGGCAGCGGAAACCGCCGCCCGGCAAAGCTACGGCAAGCTTGTCGCCTGGCTCGCGGCCCGCACGCGCGATCTCCAGGCCACTTT
>NZ_RZRR01000223.1:0-6938 GCF_003998555.1 Mesorhizobium sp. M7A.F.Ca.CA.002.09.1.1
TCTCCATGGTTTATAACTGCCACTAACCGTTGAGCGATTTCGGGCCGCTGACGAAGGCGCTCCCCTTGACGTAAAACCGCAGCGGGCGATCGGCATCCTTTGTAATGCCGATCCGGATGCCTTGGGCGATGTCGCCGCCTTGATGCTCGTCGGTTGCCAGCCATAGCGGGCCTTTGCGGCAAAGATCGAGCCCGTCGAGCGAACGATCGATCCGCAGTGCCTGGGCTAGCCTTCCCGGTCCTCGCGCAAGGTCGCGCAAGCGCTCGATGCCGCGATTGAGCCGCATGAGCGCAATGCCTTCGAGCGGCTCGAGCGCCCTGATGAGCACGCCGGTTCCGACCCCTGGCATCTCGCTCGAGACGTTGAGCATGTAGGAGATGCCGTAGGCGAGATAGACATAAGCGTGCCCAGCCTCGAGAAACAACGAACGGTTGCGCGGCGTCTGGCCCCGGTAGCCGTGCCCGGCGGCATCGCCGGTCACATAGGCCTCGGTCTCGACGATGCGGCCGCTGGCGATGCCTTCGGGCAGTTCGCGCACCACGATCTTGCCGATGAGAGTGCGGGCAAGGGATGCCGTATCGTCGGGCAGCTCAGAACGCGTGAGCGGGCGGTAGATGACCATGTTCAGCCCGGCGACGATTTGGAGGCGGGCGAGGAGTGATCCAAGGCGAAACCTGCCTCAGATCCATGTCGGATCCTTTGGACATCCCGTCTCAAGCCGCGGCCATGATCCCGGCATACGTGCCGAAATCGACATTGCCGCCGGACAGCACCACGGCAACGCATTTGCCGGACAGTTCGATCTCGCCCGACGACAGCGCCGCCAACGCCACGCAGCCGCCGGGCTCGACCACCAGCTTGAGATAGGCCATGGCGTCGCGCATCGCCTGTGCCGTCGCCTTGTCGGAAACGGCGATGCCGCCTGCCAGGTTCCTGCGGTTGATCTCGAAGGTGATCAGGCCGGGCTCCGCGGTCAGGATCGCGTCGCAGATCGACGCGTGGCCGGGTTCGTTCGACACCCTGGCGCCGGCGGCCAGCGACCGGCGGGTGTCGTCGAAATGCTCGGGCTCCACCGCCCAGACCGCAGTGTTGGGCGAGGCGTCCTTGACGGCAACCGAAATGCCGCTGGTCAGGCCGCCGCCGCCGCAGGGAATGACGACCGCGTCGAGGTCGACGCCAAGCGCTTTTGCCTGGCGCATCAATTCGAGGCCGATCGTGCCTTGGCCCGCAATGATGGCCGGGTCGTCGAAGGGTGGCACCAGCACCATGCCTCTTTCCACGTAAGGGCGAACCACGCTCATGCGGTCGTCGCGAAAGCGGTCGAACGGCACCACCTCCGCCCCCATCTTGCGGACGTTAGCGATCTTCATCGCCGGCGCGTCTGAAGGCATGGCGATGACCGCCTTGACGCCGAACATCGCGGCCGAAGCGGCGACACCCTGCGCATGATTGCCCGACGAGAAGGCGACGACGCCCTGGCTGCGTTCTTCGTCGCTCAGCGACGACAGCTTGTTGTAGGCACCACGGAACTTGAACGAGCCGGTACGCTGCAGCGTCTCCGGCTTGAACAGGATGCGGCCGCCGAAGCGCTTGTTCAGCTCCTGCGATTCGATCAACGGGGTTTCGACGATCAGGCCGGCGAGACGCGCGGCGGCGGCGTGGATGTCGGCGATGCCGGGAGGGGTGGTGGCGGTCATGTGAGGTCCAGTGGACAGGGGTCTTTCCATGATGCCCGCAAAGGGAGGCGGCGCACCATGGGAAAAATGTGACCGTTACAAGGTTTAGCGAGACGGTCGCCAACGCCTCGGCTGCACGCCCCCCTCTGGCCTGCGGACATCTCCCCACGGGTGGGGAGATCGGCTGGGTATCCGCTTTCGCCAATTTCCAACGTTGAAGAAGGGGCACACCTAATGAAGCTGACAATCTCCCCCACGTGGGGGAGATGTCCGGTAGGACAGAGGGGGGCGCCGTCCCGCCGCCGTCTCACGAGTTTCACCCCAACAGCGTCCTCTGCCTCTTGCTCCCGCCCAGCTTGCGCCAGTTGTTGAAGCGGTGGCTGGCGGCGGCAAAGGATATCTTCATCTGCTGGGCGACCGAATAGCGCGACTTGCCCTCGTCGAACATGCGGTAGCAGCACTCGACGCCTTCCTCGGTCAGTTTGCCGTCCGGCGCCTTGTTGTGCGGATTGGCGGGGTCGAATTTCTCGACCTGCTGCTCGACCAGGCCTTTCAGGCGCTGCAGATCGGCCTCGATGCTGGCGATGAGATCGAGAACGGGCTTTGGGTCATAGGGATGCGGAGGCTGTTTTGCCGTCATCTGCGGGTTCCTTGTTCTGGCTGGGTTGAATTATATAGGTGAACATTCACTGATAATGAAGGGGTCGGCCCGGCATGCGAGCTTCAACAATTCTTGACCGCGACCCAAGCGCGCAATTGACCGGAGGCACCTTGAGCCCTAGTTTAGAACTATTCTAAACTAGGGTGAATTCCTCATGCTTTCCCGTGTTTTCGGCTTCGGCCGCCGCCCCTTCGAATCGCTTTCCGAACAGGAGATCCTGGCGCTGGCCATTTCGTCCGAGGAGGATGACGGTCGCATCTATCGGGCCTATGCCGACGGCCTGACGGAAAACTTCCCGCAATCGGCAAAAGTGTTCGAGGAGATGGCCGAGGAAGAGGATGGCCATCGCGATTCGCTGATCGAGCTTTTCCGCAAGCGTTTCGGCGAGCGCATTCCGCTGATCCGGCGCGAACATGTGAAGGGCTATTACGAGCGCAAGCCCGACTGGCTGGTCCGGCCGCTCGGCATCGAGCACGTGCGCAGCCAGGCCGAGGCGATGGAGCGGCAAGCCTACCTTTTCTATGTCGAGGCTGCCAAGCGCACGGCGGATGCCTCGACGCGAAAACTGCTCGACGATCTGGCGGTGGCCGAACTGGGCCATGAGACACTGGCGCAGCGGCTGGAGCAGAAACATGTGCCGGGCGAAGTGAAGGATGAAGAGACCGCCGCCGAGCAGCGCCAGTTCATCCTCACCTATGTGCAACCAGGGCTGGCCGGGCTGATGGACGGATCGGTGTCCACACTGGCGCCGATCTTTGCTGCCGCCTTTGCCACGCATGACACCTGGCAGACGCTGCTGGTCGGGCTTGCCGCCTCGATCGGCGCCGGCATTTCGATGGGCTTCACCGAAGTCGCTTCAGACGACGGCAAGCTGTCGGGCCGCGGCTCGCCGCTCAAGCGCGGTCTGACCGTCGGCATCATGACGACGCTAGGCGGTCTCGGGCATGCACTCCCCTATCTCATTCCGCATTTCTGGACGGCGACCGGGGTTGCCGCGGTGGTGGTGTTCTTCGAATTGTGGGCGATCGCTTTTGTCCAGAACCGCTACATGCAGACGCCCTTCCTGCGCGCCGCCTTCCAGGTGGTGCTGGGCGGCGCCCTGGTGTTCGCGGCCGGCGTGCTGATCGGGAATGCGTGAGTAGCCTCACTCACCCATTCACCGCCCGACTGTCGGCCGGCGCCTCGTCCCTTTCCGTCAGCCCATAGTCCCTCACGACATGGGCGATGCGCAATCGGTAGCCGGCAAAGATGCCGCCGCGACCGGCCTTCTGCGCCTGCCGGTGTTCCTCGGTGTTGCGCCAGTCCTTCACGGCTTCCTCATCTCGCCAGAACGACAGCGACAGGATGCGGTTCGGATCGGCCAGGCTCTGAAAACGCTCGATGGAGAGAAAGCCGTCAATGCCGTCGAGCAGCGGACGCAGGTCCGCGGCGATGCTCAGATAGGCATCGCGCCGGCCCTCCGCCGGTTCGACCTCGAAGATGACGGCAATCACGGCAGCACCAGTTTCGCGTGCGGGCCTGAGGCCAGTTTCAGGAACATGCGATCCTCCTTCAGGATGAATCTCTCGCGTTTGGCGAACTCGTAGTTTGCCTTGCCGGCGGGATCGGCGGCAAGCCGGGCGCGATAGGCTTCGTAGGCGGCCAGGCTTTCGATGTTATAGGCCGCATAGGCGGTCGTCGCCGAGCCCTCATGCGGCGCGTAATAGCCGATCAGATCGGCGCCGCAGCGCGGAATGGCCTGACCCCAGTTGCGCGCATACTCCTCGAAGGCCGCCTTGCCGAACGGGTCGATCTCGTAGCGGATGAAGCAGGTGATGGTCATTGTGGTCTCCTCGGGGCTGCGTCAATAGTTTGAACGACATCGAAACGTCGTGCCGACTGGTCTGCTAGGGCTGCCAGAAGGACTTCGCGCATTCGCGGCGCACGTCTTGCCGCGTCAGGCCAAGGTCGCGCAGCTGATGGTCGTCGATCTCGGCAAGGTCGAGACGCTGCAGATGGCGGTCATACCAGCGGGCCAGCAGCCGCGAACGCAACCAGCTGACGAACGGGAAGAACCGACGGCTGTGGAGCGGGGCTGAGGGGAAAGCGGTTCGTGCGGCCATCGTCGTCTCCTTGATCTCACCGGAGAATAGTGATTATCTGACAAGAACGCTTCGATGAGGAACGAACTATGCGCGAAGGACCCGACATCGCCCGCATCGCCAGCCTGGTCGGCGACCCGGCACGGGCAAACATGCTAAATGCCCTGATGGGCGGCACGGCGCTGACGGCAAGCGAGCTGGCGCTCGAGGCCGGCGTCTCGCTGCCGACCGCCAGCTCGCACCTGGGCAAACTGATGGAAGGTGGGCTGCTCACGGTGGCGAGCCAGGGCCGGCATCGCTATTACGGCCTCGCCGGACCGCAGGTGGCGGGCATGATCGAAGCCATCACAGGCGTCGCGGAAGCCGTCGGTCCAAAGCGTGTGCGGCCGGGTCCGCGCGATGCAGCGATGCGCGTGGCGCGCGTCTGCTACGATCACCTCGCCGGCGAGCAGGCAGTGGCGATGCTCGACCGGCTCGTCGCCAAGAACGTACTGGTCCGCGACGAACAAGAGATCAGGCTCGGGCCATCGGCGGCTTCGCATTTCGCCGCGATCGGCATCGACGTCTACACCAAGCCGCGCCGGCCGGTATGCCGCGCCTGCCTCGACTGGAGCGTGCGCCGTTCGCACCTCGCCGGCACGCTGGGCGCCGCCATCCTCGACAAGATCCTTGCCGAGAAATGGGCGCGCCGCGAGAAGGACAGCCGCGCGGTGATTTTCTCGCTGCCGGGCAAGCAGGCTTTCGAGAAGGTGTTTCTGAGCTGAGGAGCCGACGCTGATTTCGTCACGCTGGCAGGCCAGAGGGGGCGCGAAGGATCGCTGCGCTGGCAAATTGCGCGAACTACCCCCGCTTCAACGCCTTCCCCTGCTTGAAAAATTCCCTCCACGGATCGGCTTTCGCCAGCTGCTTCAGCGTCGTCTTGTCGCCGATCGGGAAAGCGTTCGGCGGCAAGCCGGCCTCGATCTCTGGCCAGGTCACCGGCATCGACACGGTGGCGCCTTTCTTGGCGCGCGAGGAATAGGGCGCGACCGTCGTCGAGCCCCTGCCGTTGCGCAGATAGTCGACGAAGATCTTTCCCGTGCGCGCTTTTTTCGACAGCGTCGCCGTGTAGCGATCGGGGGCACCCTGCTCCAACGCGCGGGCAAAGTCATGGGCGAAGCCCTTCACCGCATCCCAATCCGCCGCCGGTTTCAGCGGCACCAGCACGTGATAGCCCTTGCCGCCCGAGGTCTTGACGAAATTCGGCAGCGACAGCTCGTCGAGCTTGCCCCGGATATCGAGTGCCGCCTCGCGCACCGCCTTCACGTCGACACCTTCATCGGGATCGAGATCGAAGATGATCTGGTCGGGCTTCTCGATCTCATCGATCGTGCACCCCCAGATGTGGATCTCGACCACGCCATACTGGACCAGTGCGGCAACACCATCGAAATCCCGGATGAACAGGATTTCCTCGCCGTCGGTCGGGTCCTTCATGCGCGCGATCTTGTCGCTCATGCCAGCCGAGGCATGCTTCTGGAAGAAACGCTGGCCGCCGACGCCGTCCGGCGCCCGCACCAGGCTGAGCGGCCGGTTGACCACGAACTGTTCCATGCGCGGCCAAACCTGTGCGTAATGGTCGAGCAGGCCCTGCTTGGATATGTTTTCGTCCGGCCACAGCAGCTTGTCGGGATGCGAGAGTTTGACCGTGGTCGTGATCGACCCGGCGGCTTTGCCGCCTGATGCCGGCTTGGCCGTGCTCTTGCCTGTCGATGGCTTGCCTGTCGCCGCTTTGGGCTTTTCCTGCACGACTTCCTCCGCCGGCTTGTCCTCGCGCAACCCCTGGAACGAGGCGTGGCGTATTATACGGTCCGAGGTCCAGCTGCGAAACTCCACTTCGCCGACAAGTTCAGGCTTGACCCAGACCAGGCCCTTGCCCTTCGGCACGGCGGTGGCGAAGGGCGATGATTTTGCCGTCAACGCATCGAGTTTTGCCTTCAGCTCATTGGCGCCCTTGCCCGAAAAACCAGTGCCGACGCGGCCGGCATAATGCAGCTTGCCGCCCTCGTGGAAGCCGACCAGGATCGAGCGCAGTCCGCGCCCGGTCTTGTCCGACGGCAGGTAGCCGCCGATGACGAATTCCTGCCGCGCCGTGCATTTCGATTTGACCCAGGTCGGGCCGCGGCCGCTGCGGTAGGGTGCATCGGCACGCTTGGAGACGACGCCTTCCAGGCCCATCCGGCAGGCATGCTCCAGCATGATCTTGCCGGGTTCGGCGAAATGGTCGCTGAAGCGGACCGCCGCATTGTCGGACTGTTCGCCGAGCAGTTCCTGCAAGGCCTGCTTACGCTCGACCAGCGGCTCGCGCCGAAGATCCTGCCCATCGAGCCGCATCAGGTCGAACACGTAATAGATGAAGCGATTGGTCCGCTTCGCCGACAGGTCCTGCTGCAGCAGCGCGAAAGACGAGACGCCGCTGTCGGCCAGCACCACCACCTCGCCATCGATGATGGAGTCGCTGCACTTCAGCCCGGCCAGCTC